>DASTCZ010000240.1:0-7819 GCA_035710585.1 Candidatus Acidiferrales bacterium
GTCTTCATCTCGGCGATTTTGCCTTCATGCAGAACGATGCCGCCGATGAGCTGCACGTCGAAATGCCGCATGTTGAGCTTGCGGCGGCCGGCTTCGCGAACGGCGGCAAAGGCGGGGACGATCACCGGCTCGATTGCGGCCTGGAGCTGCTCGCGGTATTCCTTTTCCGCGGGGTCGGCGTTCTTTAGCCTTTCGGCGACGATGGCGCGAAGTTCGGGGGTCTTTGCGGCGAGGTCTTCGTCGCTCAGGCGCTCGTATTCCGCCGCAAGTGCATTGGTTTCGGCGACTTTCGGCTGGAGGAGCTTAATGTCGCGCTCATGCTTGGTGCCGAAAAACTTCGCGACAACATTATTTATAGACTTCTCGAAATCCATGGTCAGGAGGCTGGCCGCAGGAGGGCAGGTACACGACGAAGCCCTAATCCGTCGTCAGCATTTGGCAAAAACCATTGTATCCGGCAATGGCGCTGGAGTGCAAAAACCGGAGTTCACCGAAATTGGATGCTAGATTGACCGAAACGCTCCAAGCAGCCGAGAAGAGACTTGGTGGGGCGCGGCGCCGGGTTGCGAATAGCTACTCGCTCTTTGATTTCGGTTTGCCCTGCGTTTCGCGCGTATCGACGCTATAGAGCGTGAAATTGCTGTAGTCGTGCTCCTGCCGAAAGTAGCGGCCGCGGTACTTGCAGTAGATCTGGGCGCTTGCAGGCAGCCAGAGAGCGTTTTTGTTGCTGGGGAAGTTGACGGGAGCGTAGTCGATCGACATGTGCTGATATTCCAGCTTGATCGCGGGAATCGGCTGCGTAAGGTCGGTTTCAATGTGCACAAGCTGGTAGGAATCAGCCGTGATCCACGCGCGGCCCTTCAGGATCGCTGGATAGGTCTTCCCTTTGATTGTCCAGTCATGAATGCGCGCGGGGCGATCGGCGCGCTGCTGAAAACGAACTTGCCACGCGGGCTGACCGTGCCATTGCCCCAAGCCTTCGCATGAAAAAGTAAAATCCGAGCCGAATGCGGAATTAAAGATCAGGCCGACGGCCGGAATCCCGTCCATGGCCAGGGGTGCCGGAAAATCCGGACCGAACCCGTAGCTGCCGTTGCGCAATTCGCTCATGACGATCATGTTTTTCGCGGGACGCTCGAGATCGGCGACGTAGCTGTAGGTTGCGTTCGCGGATTTTCGCGCGGTGCCCTTGGCATCGAGATCCTCATGGACGACTAATTCCTTCGCCGAGAAACGCAGGAGATTGTCGGCAAATTCGCGCGAGCGAACAGCTGCTCCGGTGAGGACTTGCGGCAGCTCGCAGGCGACGCCCGATGAGACCGCGGGAACGGCCGAATCGATTCCGGCAGGCAGTCCGGGCATCGCTTCGGGGGAGATGCCTTCCAGATCGCCGATGTCGGTGGCGGGCATGGGCGCAACGATATTTCCGCTCGCAGCGCCGATGGCTTCCGCGTGCTCGATAGAAACAATGGCCTGCTTTGCTCGGTCGGCACTTTTGTCTTTCGGATAATCCTTCAGGAATTCTTCGAGTTGGGTTTTGCCGCCGTGCAAATCTCCGGCCATCGCAACGCCGAGCGCGAGGGTGATCAGCGCGGCATTGGCGCGTTCCTTGCCGAGTTCGATGGCGCGATTGGCGTGGAGCTTCGACGCGTCGAAGTCCGGCGGCTTGATTTGTAGATCAGCCTCCGCGAGTAGCCAGTGGGCACGCCAGGAATTCGGTCCTACGACAAGCGCCTTTTCGAGATGCGGAATCGCGCCGGTTGAATCGTTGTTGCGCACCAAGTAGTCGCCGAGCGAAAGCTGGGCGGAGAGATGATTGGGGAAAAGCTTGATGGCAGCTTCGTATTCGGCGCGCGCCGTCGCGTTATCTTTGCGGCCTTCGGCGACGTAGCCAGCGATGAAGTGCACGTCGGGATTATCCGGTGCACGCTTGAGCGCCGTCTTCACATGAGATACCGCCTGATCAGGCTTGCCGGCCTGCATTGCAGCGATGGCGAGCTCGACATCGCGCCGGATCGATGGGTTTATGACCGGAGCTCCAGGCTGCTCGAGCGTGATGTCGTCTTCGGATCCATCAAAGGGGTGCATTTTCACGTAAGCCTGTGTCTTGGCGTAGCCCGGCAAGACGGTGAGCTTTTCGCGATGCATCTGAAATCCGGGGGCGGATACCTCGAGCACGTAGTCGCCGCCGTCGATGGCTTCGATGTGGGCAAGGCCGTTCTTCGCTGTTGCGTCGTAGATATTTCGTCCTTGAATCGTAACCTGAAGATAGGGAAATAGTTTTATCGTGGCAGCGATGTTGAGGGGGGTACCGGACGAGTCCATCACGTGGACATCGACGATCGAGGTGCTTTGGACATAGATGATGTTGTCCGCGGCGTCTGGAATCGCCTTATCGCCAGAGAGTTGCGCTGAGGCAACAAGCGGATGGAACAGAAAAACAGCGAGAACGAATACAATTTGTACCGACGGGCTGGGATGCTTCATGGCTGGGACCTCTCGGGAGGCGGCCTGAATCGACTTCATTGATTCGGCAGATCCTTACCCAAATCGCGCGATGTGGGAAAACCGCGCTCCGACGCGCCATTTATACTCCACCGGACGCGTGATGTAAATGAGAAGGTAACTTGCGCTCGTCGGGAATCGGTCGCGGTGAGGGGCCGGTGCCCAGAGTTGGTGCATACAGAACGAACTGTATGGTTGCATGTTGGTGGTGTGGTACAGAATTGGAGGGGACTAAGTGAAACGTGTAGATTGTGCTTCCAAGCGCACCCGCAGAGATTTCCGTCGAAACAGGGTCCTGAAAGATCGGAACAACAGGTCATGAGCGCAGGCGCATCAGCGCACTCAACTCAGAAGGAACCGTCATCCACGGCGGGCAAGCAGCAGGGCACCCCCGCACACAGCGTCGAGTTCTATCCTGACGAGGAATACTTACTGCGGTCGTTGAGCAGCTACATCGGCGGCGCGCTCGGTGCCGGAGACGCTGCGATGGTGATTGCTACACGGGCCCACCGCGATGGACTGGAATCGCGGCTTAATGCGAGAGGGTTGAATCTCGCAACGGCCCGCGAGCGCGGCCGGTATTTTCCGCTGGATGCGGAGAAGTTGCTTGAGGGGCTCCTGATTGATGGCCACCCAAGCGGCGAAGTGCTTGAGCGCGTCCTGCAGGACGTGTTGTCTGCAACCGGGAAAGAGACCGATGGCGGTCAGGCTCCGCGCCTGGTGGCGTTCGGCGAAATGGTGGCGCTACTCAGCGCGCGCGGGTGGAACGACGCAGCGCTGGAACTGGAAAAAATATGGAACGAGCTGACGCGCAAGTATCAGTTCGACCTGCGCTGCGCCTATCCGCTCAACGGGTTTTATCGCGAGAGCGACCACGAATTCTTTGTGAAAGTCTGCGCGGAGCACTCTGAGCTCTCGCCGAGTGAATTGCGCCTGGCGCCCGACGAACTGACGGAACGCCTGAAGACAATCGCCGTGCTGCAGGAGCGCGTGCGTACGCTGGAAAGCGAGAATGCCCTCCGGCTGAGCGAGGAGAAGTTCCGGCTACTGGTGAGCAGCGTACGCGACTACGCGATTTTCATTCTGGACCCCGAAGGAAATGTGATCAGCTGGAACGCCGGCGCGGAACGAATCAAGGGCTATACGGCAGCGGAGATTTTGGGAAGGAACTTCGCGAATTTCTATCCGCCCGAGGCGCAAGCGGCGAAGAAGCCTGCGGGGGAGCTAAAGATCGCAGCCTCGGAAGGACGATTTGAAGAGGAAGGCTGGAGGGTACGAAAAGACGGAACGCAATTCTGGGCCAATGTGGTGATTACGGCGCTGCGGGATGCAAAGGGGCAATTGATCGGATTCGCGAAAGTCACGCGAGACGTGACGGATCGCGCGATGGCGGCGAAAAGGCTGCAAGAATCGGAAAAATCGTTGCGGCGGCTCTCCGCGCAATTGCTGAAGATTCAAGACGAAGAACGAAAGCGGCTGGGACGCGAGCTCCACGATTCGGTTGGACAGTATCTTGCCGCGCTGAAAATGAATCTGGATGCGATGCGCCTGACGGCAAGTCAGAAGGAGCTTGGAAGACCGCAAGGGATCAATGAGTCCGTCGATCTGCTCGACCAGTGCATCCGGGAAGTGCGGACGATATCTTATCTGCTTTATCCGCCAATGCTGGAGGAGCTCGGGCTGAAGAGCGCCGTGCCATGGTATCTGGAGGGATTCAGCAAGCGGAGCGGGATCGAGACGAGCTTTCAGATTGAGCCGCCCACGATGGAGCGGTTTTCGCGCGACGTCGAGCTGGCGATTTTCCGTGTGCTGCAAGAGAGCTTGACGAACGTCCACCGTCACTCGGGCAGCACTACGGCGAGTATTCGACTTGAGACGAAGAACGGCGACGTGATACTCGAAGTGAGGGATAGCGGCAAAGGTGTTCCAAAGGCTGTTCTCGAAAATGCCACGAATGCAATCGGGACTCACGGGGTTGGGTTCCGGGGAATGAAAGAGCGGCTGATCCAGTTGGGCGGCAAACTCGAAATTGAGTCTGGGGACGAAGGCACGACCGTGCGCGCCACCGTGCCTAAGCTGGGGGAGACGGATTGAGGATGCCAGAGCTAGCGATGCAAGCCGCGCGGTCAGGAGAGAACGTGCCGAAGATTTTGATCGTTGACGATCACGACGTGGTGCGGCAAGGGGTGCGATCGATTCTGCAGCGATTGCGGCCGGACTGGGAGATTTGCGGCGAGGCTACGAACGGCCGCGAGGCGACGGAAGCGGCTGAAAAGTTCGAGCCCGATATTCTCGTCCTCGATATCACGATGCCCGTAATGAATGGCCTGGAAGCATCGCGGGCGATCATGAAAAGGGGTCTCCATTCCCGCGTGCTTATTTTCACGATGCACGAATATGACCGGTTGGTGGACGACGTGAAACGTTCGGGAGCGCAGGGATACGTGCAGAAGTCCCAGGCGGGGCGCGATCTGATTCGAGCGATCGAAGCGCTGCTGGCGGGCGGGACGTTTTTCGGCAACCCCGCCGAGGCAACATTGAAAGAGAGCAAAAAGCCGAGCAACGGAGTCTCGGAATTTCGCGCGCTCTGCTGGGCGTAGCGCGCGGGATTGAATCCGGGACCGCCGCAGGCGCATCCAACCGCGTGTTGGGTTGTGTTGACCGGCTGTATCCTGTTGCTTATACTTACTTTTTGAAGAAGCCGGGCCGTTGGGCTGTTGTTCCCCCCACCTTTTTCCTGAAATCAAGCGGTAAAAGGCCTAGTCGTGAGGGGCTGCGTGCGCGGTAAATCCACCGAGGAAAGCTAAAAAGAGATGAGCGAGGCGAGTTGCCGGCGCGAGCTGGAATTGGAGATTCCAGCCGACAGAGTCACACAGGCTTCTGAAAAAGTGGCGAAAGAGATCGCGCGAGTGGCGCGTGTGCCGGGATTCCGGCCTGGGAAAGCCCCCGTAACCCTGATCAAGCGAAGATTCGCGGCGGACATCCGGAGTGAGGTCATGCAACAGCTGATGCCCGAGCGGATCGAGGCAGCGGTCACCGAAAGCAAGTTGACGCCGGTGACGACTCCACAGGTGGACAATGTGGATTTCAGCGAGAATGGTCCGCTGAAATTTCGCGCGGTTTTTGAAGTGCTGCCGGAATTTGAGTTGAAGGACTATCAGGGGCTGGAAATCGAAGTCGAGCCGGTGGAAGTGACCGGCGAGGACGTGGACAAGACACTCGGCGAAATGCGCGATCGCGCGGCGACATACGTCCCTGTGGAAGGCCGCCCGATTGCGGATGGCGATTACGCGCAGCTGAAGCTGATGGGGACACCGGCCGGCGGCGGCGAGCCTTTACGCGCGGAAAACGTAACTTGCCATATTGGTGCGGAGGAGACGCTCGACGCATTCAACCAGAATTTGAAGGGTGCGCAGGCGGGAGAAACGAAGCGATTCGATCTGACGTATCCCGCCGATTATCCCGACCAGAAACTGGCGGGGAAGGTCTATCACTACGTCGCGGAAATCACGGCGGTCAAAGAGAAGAGGCTGCCGGAGGTAAACGACGATTTCGCAAAGGATGTGAGCGACGCGAAGACGCTTGAGGAATTGAAGGGCAAAATCCGGCAGAGCCTGGAATCGGCGCGCGACCAGCGGCAGAAACAGCTGACGCAAGACAGCATATTGAAGAAATTGGTGGAAGCGAATGAGTTTCCCGTGCCCGAGGCGCTGATCGAGCAGCAGATGGATGCCAGGCTCGAGCGCGCGGTGAGGTCGCTTGCGTCGCAAGGAGTGGACCCGCGGGCGGTAAACGTGGACTGGGTGGCGCTGCGGAGGCGGCAGCGCGACCGCGCGACGGAAGACGTGAAGGCGGAGCTGATTTTGGACCGGGTAGCGACCGCAGAGAAGATTGAAGCGGACGAAAAAGAGCTGGACGAGCGCATTTCGGCGATTGCGCAGCGGAGTGGCGAGTCCGAAACAGCGATGCGCGCTCGCTTGACAAAGGATGGAGCGCTGGATAGGATGAAATCGAAGCTGCGGAGTGATAAAACTCTCGATTGGCTTCAGCAGCACGCCCACATCCGCACCGGAAAATCATCCAAGGGGTAAAAAGTAGCGGACGGGGCGACCTCGTCTGTCCCTTCGACCAAAAAATTCATGCGGCAATACGACGAATCGAGTCCACGCGCCACGACGCTTGTCCCGATGGTGGTCGAGCAGACCAACCGGGGGGAGCGCGCTTACGATATCTACTCCCGGCTGCTCAAAGACAACATCATATTCATAGGCACGCCGATCGACGATCACGTGGCGAACCTGGTGACGGCGCAGCTCTTGTTCCTGGAAGCGGAAGATCCGGAGAAGGATATTTCGCTTTACATCAATTCGCCGGGCGGATCGATCACGGCGGGCATGGCGATTTACGACACGATGCAATTCGTGCGGCCCAATGTGGTGACGATCTGCGTAGGGCAGGCGGCGTCGATCGCTTCGGTGCTGCTGACGGCCGGCGCACCGAAGAAGCGGTTCGCGCTGCCGAACGCGCGGATCCTGATCCACCAACCCTGGCTTTCCGGGCTTTCCGGGCAGGCGACAGACATCGACATTCACGCCAAGGAAATCCTGCGCATGCGCGCTTCGATCAACGAGCTCTACGTGAAACACTGCCACCAGGCAATCGAGAAGATCGAGCGGGACGTGGAGCGCGACTTCATCATGTCCGCGCAGCAGGCGAAGGACTACGGCCTCATTGACGAGATCATTCACAAGCATCGCTGAGGCGGCGTTCTTAAAAGTTAGTAGCGAAATGGCGCGGAATGGCGCGCCGGAAAAAGTTTGGGCCTACAATGGGGGAAGTTTCGGGCGTTCGCTTTCCGGAGCCCGGGGGCCAAAACATCCGTGAGAAAAATCGGCAACGAAGAACCGCTGCGCTGCTCGTTCTGCCATAAAACGCAGGAGCAGGTCGAAAAGCTGATCAGTTCGCCTTCCGACTATCCCCGCGCTTTTATTTGCAACGATTGCGTGCGCGTGTGCCAGCAGATTTTGGACGAGGAAAAGCGCGAGCAGGCGAATCCGCCGAACCGGCGGCTGCCGCGCCCGCCGGAGATCAAGTCCTTCCTCGATAATTACGTGATCGGGCAGGACAAGACGAAGAAGAAGCTCGCCGTGGCGGTCTACAACCACTACAAGCGGATCTTTTTAAATCGGCAACCGGGCGAAGTGGAGTTGACGAAGTCGAATATTTTGCTGATCGGGCCGACGGGCACGGGCAAAACGCTACTGGCGCAGACGCTGTCGCGAATGCTGGAAGTGCCGTTCGCGATTGTGGACGC
>DASTCZ010000241.1:0-4413 GCA_035710585.1 Candidatus Acidiferrales bacterium
GGGAAACTCCGAGCCGATTCCCGATCTCGATAAAATGACCGAAGGCGAATTGGTAGGCGCGCTTTTTGAGAATGTCGCCGAAGCGAAGCTGATTCAGCCGACGATTCTCTACGACTATCCGGTCGAAATTTCTCCGCTTTCCAAAGTGAAAGCAGATGACCCGGCGACTGCGGAGCGTTTTGAAGTTTTCGCCGCCGGCTTCGAGCTCGGCAATGCATTTTCCGAGCTGAATGATCCGATCGAACAGGAAAAGCGCTTTCGCGAGCAGGTCGAAAAAGGCGGCGAGGAAGCTCCCAAGGAAGTGGACCTCGATTACGTCCGCGCGCTTAGCCATGCCATGCCGCCCGCCGCGGGCATGGGCATCGGAATCGACCGGCTAACTATGCTGCTCACCGACTCGCATTCCATCCGCGAAGTGATTCTCTTTCCGATGTTGCGGCCGGAGTCCCGCGACGAAGCACCACCCGACCCGGAATCCGCGGAAGCCGCTTCAAATCCATGACCTTCCAATGGATGGTTGCGCGGCGCTATCTCCGATCGCCGCACCGTCCCGCCGTGCTCCGGCTCGTCACTGCGCTTTCGATTGTGGGTGTCGCCGCCGGCGTGGCGACGCTCGTTATCGCCCTTGCGATGGACACTGGATTCGGCAGCACCATGCAGGAACGGCTCGTCGGCGTCACCGCGCACATCAGCCTGAGCCGGCCGCATTCGGAAGGCATCCCCGATTACCAACAACTCGCGGAGCGCTTCGCGCGACTGCCGCAGGTTCGTTCCGCAACTCCGGCGATCTATCAGACCGTATTGCTCTCGGCGAGTCCTCGCGGCCAGGGCGCGGAGCTGAAGGGCATCATTCCGGCGCTCGAAGAGAAATCAGACGAGGCGCTGCACCGCATCGTTAGCGGCAAAGCGGATTTTTCCGCGGACGCCGACGGCATTCCTGCGATCGTATTTGGCCAGACGGTCGCGGATAATCTCGCCGTGCGCGTCGGTGACTATGTTTTTGCCTCATCGGCGCAAGGCAAGCTCACGCCATTTGGGATCATCCCGAGCACAAAGCGCTTTCGCGTGACGGGAATTTTCAATTCCGGCTTTTATGATTTCGACGCGAACTGGGCTTTCGTGCAGATGGCCGATGCGCAGTCTCTCGCCGGCGTCGGCGATCAGGCCAGCGTGATCGAGTTCCGCATCGATGACGTTGGCCGCGCACCGGAAATTGCCGCGGAAATTGGAAAAGCAGCGGGAGCGGGATATCAGACAGAAACCTGGATGGAGCAGAATCGCGCTCTCTTCCGTGCGCTCCGAATGGAAAAGCTCGTCACAGCAATCTTCGTTGGCCTCATTACCTTCGTTGCGGGGCTCAATATTCTCGTAGTGCTCACGATGACGGTGACGGATCGTGTGCGCGATATCGCTGTGCTGGTGTCCATGGGTGCGCGCCGCGCGCAATTGCGTGGAGTTTTTCTTCTGCAGGGAATCGCAATCGGAGGAGTGGGAACTCTTTTTGGCCTTCTGATTGGCTATGGCGTCTCGTGGTTTGCCGGCACGTACAAACTCATTCCGCTCGATCCGGAGGTTTATTCGATTCCGTACGTTCCATTCGCCCCGAATTTCCTGGATGCAATCTGGATCGCGCTGGCGGCCCTTTTGATTTGCACGGCGGCGACGATCGTGCCGGCCCGCGCGGCCTCTCGAATTTCGCCGGTAGAAATTCTGCGGTATGAGTGATCTGTGTCACCGAAGCACTGGCGGCAACATGCGAAAAGGCGCGCGTCGATTCGCAGCAAGCGTCGAGTGGGGAGCAGGCAATTTTGGGCAGTAACTTGCAATATATGTCTCTGCGTGGCTGGTCGAGAGTTTCCGTCCAGCTGTACCAGTTCGATACACCCAGAGTCGGCTTTATCTTATTGAACTGTAAAGGCTTACAGTTATCGTGGGCGAGCAATGTTTCTAGGCATTCGCTGAACTGTAGATCGTGAGTAAGTGTTGGGTGATAAAGGGAAAATGCCGTCTCCCGGCAACAGCTGCACCGCAGTTCGTGGAACGCATTTTTCGCATCTAACGGTGTAGTCAGCGCAAAGAAAACGCGCATTTTTGCGCGTTTTTCCGGTCAGAAAGGCTTGGGAATGGCCGAGGCCGCAGCACCAATCGCAGAATTGCAAGCAGGCGCCGAGGCGGGCGATGCAAATGTCCTCGTCGCGGTGCGCAATTTGCGCAAGGTTTACGCCTCCGGTACCGCGGAACGCGTCGTTTTGGATGGCGTCGATCTTGAAATCGCCGCCGGCGAAATGATTGCGCTCGTCGGACCAAGCGGAAGCGGTAAGAGCACGTTACTGCATCTTCTGGGTGCGCTGGACACGCCAACAAGCGGTACAGTATACTTTCGTTCGAAAGCGCTACAAACGCTTGCAGAAGAGCCGTTGGCCGATTATCGGAACCAGGCCATAGGTTTCGTCTGGCAACGCCACCATCTTTTGCCGGATTTCACGGCGGAAGAAAACGTGGCAATGCCGCTGTTGATGGGCGGCAAAGGGCGCGCAACCGCGTTGGAAGCGGCCGCGGGCTGGCTCGAACATGTAGGGCTAGCCGGTAGGGGAAAACAGAGAGCTGGGGAGCTCTCTGGTGGGGAACAGCAGCGCGTGGCAATCGCGCGGGCCTTGGTGAATCAGCCCGAACTGCTGCTCGCCGACGAACCGACCGGCGATCTGGACGAGCAGAATGCGGAAGCGGTTTTCGACCTGATGCAACGCTTACACCGGACCCACCGACTCACCTCCATCCTGGCGACGCACAATCGCGTGCTGGCAGATCGTTGCGATCGCGTCCTAGGCCTGGAGCATGGCGCACTGAAGCCGCTTGGGAAAAGCACCACGGCTTGAGTGAACCATAGGGAGAAGCGAGAGGAATCGTGCTGGAGCGTTTCACGGAGAAGGCCCGCCGGGTCATCTTTTTCGCGCGGTATGAGGCCAGTCAGTACGGAAGTCCCTGCATTGAGACCGAGCACCTGCTGTTAGGCTTGGTGCGCGAAGACAAAGCGCTGGCAAACCGCTATCTGCGCGCGCACGGCTCGATCGAATCCATCCGCAAGGAAATTGAATCGCGCATCACCATCCGCGAGCGCATTTCGACTTCGATCGAAGTGCCGCTGAGCGCGGAATCGAAGCGCATCCTGCAATACGCCACCGACGAAGCCGATAAACTCGGCACCAAGCACGTCGGCACCGAGCATCTCCTGCTCGGCATTCTGCGCGAGGAAAAGTGCTTCGCCGCCGAAATTCTCACGGAGCGCGGGTTGCGCCTTGCCGCCTTGCGTGAAGAACTCGCGCGCAGCTCCACCGAGAAAGTCCCCGTCAATCGCCCGAAGGAAACTTCGCTGCTCGCCGAATTTAGCCGCGATCTGACGCAAGCGGCCACCGAATCTCAGTTGGATCCACTCGTTGGGCGCGAACGCGAGCTCGAGCGCGTCATCCAGATTTTGTGCCGCCGCACGAAAAATAATCCTGTGCTGATCGGCGAGCCCGGCGTCGGCAAAACGGCAATCGTCGAAGGCCTTGCGCAGCGCATCGCCGATGGCGACGTGCCTCCGTTCCTCGCCGATAAACGCGTCCTCTCGCTCGATCTTTCGCTGATCGTCGCCGGAACGAAATACCGCGGGCAGTTCGAAGAGCGCCTGAAAACCATCATGAAGGAATTGATGGATAGCCAGAATTCCATCATCTTCATCGATGAGCTCCACACACTCGTCGGTGCAGGTTCCGCTGAAGGTTCGCTCGACGCCGCCAACATACTGAAGCCCGCGCTCAGCCGCGGCGAGATTCAGTGCATCGGCGCGACGACTCCCGGCGAATACCGCAAGTCCGTCGAAAAAGATCGCTCACTCGAACGTCGCTTCCAAGCCGTAAAAGTTTCCGCGCCGGCCGAAGACGACGCCATAAAAGTGCTGCAAGGTGTACGCGAGCGTTACGAGAAATTCCACGCCGTCGCCTACACCGACGAAGCGATTCAATACTCGGTCTATCTCTCGAACCGCTACATACCGGACCGTTTTCTGCCCGATAAGGCCATCGACCTGATCGACGAAGCGGGCGCGCGCGTGAAGCTCCGCCAGGCCATGCTGCCCGAGGAAGTTTCGGAAGTACAGAAGCGCGTGAAATTCATCACGCATCGCATGGAAACGGCGATTGCCAGCCACGAATTTGAGAAAGCCCGCTTTTATTCGGAAGAAGAGCGCAAAGAGAAAGAGAATCTGCGCCTGCTGCGCGAGCGCCTGAAGATCGACGATTCTTCGACCGGCATCGTGACCCGCGAAGACATCGAAGAAGTTGTTGCGCGCTGGACCGGTATTGCCGTCACTTCCATCAAGGAAGACGAGCAGCAAAAGCTGCTGCGCATCGAGGTGGAACTCCACAAGCGCGT
>DASTCZ010000242.1:0-2172 GCA_035710585.1 Candidatus Acidiferrales bacterium
CCTGCTCGCTAAGAGGTTTCTGCGCTACTTAACCTGCGCCAGCGCCTGCGAAACTTCGTTGAGGTCAGGCACCACGGGAATGTCGTACTGCTTGAACCACGCGACCCTCCCTTGCTTGTCGATGATCGCGATCGCGCGCCCGGTAATTCCTTTGTCCGCTAGAAACACGCCGAATTTTTCCGCCACCGCGCCGCGCGGCTGAAAATCCGCCAGCAGCGGGTAGTGAATCCCCATCTTCTCCGCATACGCCTTGTGCGACCACACGCTGTCCACCGACAGCCCCAGCACCTGCGCGTCCAGCGACTCAAATTTCCTCATGTCGTTCACGAAGCACGCGTGCTCGTTCGTGCACACCGGGCTCCAGTCCAGTGGATAAAACACCATCACCACGTTTTTCTTGCCCTTGTAATCCCCCAGCTTCACTTCCTTCTGGCTTTGGTCTTTCAAAGTGAATTCCGGAGCCGCTTGTCCGACGGAAATCGCCATTCTTCCTCCTGACGAATTGTAAAACTCTCGCTCGCAAGGCGGTCTGAGCGCCCGCGAAATAATTTCACTGTAATCATAGCATTCAGCAAGCGCTGCTCCGAGGGTGCTACCATCTGCGCGTGAATCGCGCGCAAAAAATCCACGCCTCCTATCCGGAAATCGAGTTTCGCCCGCGCTCGCTGGGAATCTGGGCGTGGCTCACGCGCGTTCCGCCCGAATGCATACATCTCGAAAGCGATTTTCACTTCGCTGCGAGTCTCGCTCCTGACACCACCTTCCTTCGCGGCAAGCCTTTTCCGCAATCCGAACGCCCGCGACCGCTCGTCTCGCTCTGCCACAAATGCCTCGTTCGCGTCATCGAGCCGGAACTCGCGCGCTATCCCGGAAAGGTGGTCGCCTTCGAACCCGACGCCGCCAATTTCACGCAGTATTTCTTCATTGACCGCCCCGACTTCCAATCCGCAGGCCTCTTGCCGGACGTTTCCAGCGCCATCGAGCGCCGTCTCGATCGCCTCAGCGGCTCGTGTGAAGAATGCTCGTCGCCCGCGCGCTGGCTCTGGCTTTCGCGCGGTGATGTAGCCAGCCTCGACGACTTCGGCAGCATCGGCAGTGCCGCCGGGAAATCTCTTTGCTCCAAGCATGGCTCCCGCCAGCTCTGCGCCGCGCTAGAATCCATTGGCGAAGCGAACCTGTTTTACGTCAATATTCCCTATGGCGAATCCGGCGCATATGTTTGGATCTGAGCGCCGGTGTCTCAGCAAGTTCTCAGGCCACCGCACGGGACTCTGATAATGTACGGCTCAGCGCAAGCGCGATCTCCCATGCAGCTCCGCGAACTCGTGGACAAATATCTCTCGCTGGCCGGATCGTTCGGCCGCGAAGTGCCACTTGAGAAATTCGGCCTCGATCGCGCCGAAACCGAACGCCTTTTCAGCACCTTCGATGAGGATTACCACATCAGCCGCTACTTTCATTTTTCCTGCGACGCTGGCACTTCGTACTCCATCAACGGCTTCCCGCAAACACACGTCTCCCTCGACGATTCCATCCGCGAAGTTTTCTAGGAAAGCACTGGCGAGCTGGACGGGAACGTGACTTTACTTCGCGTACCGCTGCTCGCCCACCGGCAGCGCGATCGCCAGTTTGTTCTGCGGCGGCGGCAGAGGGCACGTCGCGTACGGCGTATACGCGCAGGGCGGATTTTCCAGATGATTGAAATCCAGCCACAGCTCGCCAGGCTGGTCGAGTCCATGGCTCGGCAGCGGCGTGTATAAGAATCTTCCGGCGTCGTAGCTCTGATCCGCACTCGTCGTATCGCGCAGAATGAAGAACAGCCGCTCCGGCTGACCTTCCTCGATCACCGGCTCGAGCTTCAGGCTTTTCCCCTGAATCGTGAAGTCCGCCGCGCCCGGGCAAATCGCGTCAAATTTCGTGTTGATCACCGTCGGCACGGAAATTTTCTTCGGCGGCAGGTAAGGCGTCCAGTGCGCCTGCACCACGTACTCCTGGTTCGCCTCAAACCAGTTCAATGGATGAAAATTCTTCCGCGCCGCCGCTTCCGAATCCTTCACCCGCAACGCGAACTGATCCGACCGCCGGATCACCGTGAAAATCAGCGTTCCCGTCGTCATCTTCGAAGGAGGCCCGCCGCTGTCCGGCCGAATGGCCATTCCCGGCGTCGCCGGC
>DASTCZ010000243.1:0-10741 GCA_035710585.1 Candidatus Acidiferrales bacterium
TCGCGAAGATTCCTCGCGAATCCACGAAGACCAAGGACATCACCGGCGGTCTGCCGCGCGTCGTCGAGCTTTTCGAAACGCGCAAGCCGAAGGATCCCGCCGTGATTTCCGAAATCGACGGCGTGGTCAAATACGGCGAAATCAGCAAGGGCATGCGCAAGATTTACGTGGAAAGCGAAGACGGAAAGACGCAGAAGGAATACTCCGTCCCGCGCGGCGTTCACATCCAGGTGCAGGAAGGCGAGCGCGTGCTCGCCGGCGAGCCTCTGATTGATGGCCCGCTGAACCCGCACGACATCCTGGCGGTGCTCGGCGAAAAATTCACGCAGGCCTATCTGGTCAACGCGGTGCAGGAGGTTTACCGCCTGCAGGGCGTGAACATCAACGACAAGCACATCGAGACCATCGTCCGGCAGATGATGCGCTGGGTGAAGGTGGAGGACGTGGGCGACACCACGTTCCTGCTCGATGAGCAGGTCGATAAGTTCCGCTTCCGCGAGGAAAACGATCGCGTGCTCGAAAATGGCAATCGCCCGGCAACGGGACGCCCGCTATTGCTCGGCATCACCAAGGCGTCTTTGAGCACGGATTCGTTTATCTCCGCGGCGAGCTTCCAGGAAACGACGCGCGTGCTCACCGAAGCCGCTGTTGCCGGAAAGGTGGATTACCTGCGCGGCCTGAAGGAAAACGTCATCATGGGCCGCCTGATTCCCGCCGGCACGGGCCTCGAGTGGTACCGCAACATCCAGCTGCTCACCGAGGTGCCGGAGCAGATGCCGGTTACCGAAGCGATCACACCGGAGCTTTCGCCGGAAGAAGCTGCAGCGCTGGACTTCCTGCGGAAGGATGCTTCAGGCGGAGCGGTGGCGGAGAGCTAGGCTTCGTTTACAACTCAACTTTTTCAATCGGCCCGGTTGCCAAATGCAGCCGGGCCGATTTCTTTATTGGCCGAAGTGTGTCAGCTAAATTGGCAGAAGTCGGATTCGGTGGCGCGCGGGTTCTACGACCACGAGAGCACCGGCTTCGAGAAAAGCGGCCGTTGCTTTTACCGCTCTCAGGACGACCTCACCAGTCACGGCCGGCATGACGTCCTGTGTTCGTACTTGGATTACGCTCGGTCCCTGTGATTTTCGGGCTGCGAGCAGCATCCCGAAATCGAAGTCGTGCGTAAGCACGACAAATCCGTTGGACGAGGCGTAGTTGAGAATTGTTGAATCTTCCGCGCGAGCATCACCGATGGCCGACCAGTGAGTCGCTTCGATTCCATGCTCGGTGAGGAATTGAGCCCAGAGCGGGCTCAGGTTCATATCGATCAGGATTTTCATCCTGCCGACAGAGGCAGCTCAATTTCTTCTGCGCGCCAGGCGGCGTACGCGAGGGCTTGACGGATGTCTTCCTCTTCGAGGTAGGGATATGCGCCGAGAATATCGGAGTTGGAATGACCGGCGGCGACAAGACCGACGATAGTGCCGACGGTCACCCTCATCCCGCGGATGCAGGGTTTGCCGCCCATCACTGCCGGGTTGCGCGTAATTCGGTCGACGTTTGGCATCGGCTTCGCTCCATTTTAAGGGCGCGCGGCACCTTAAGCTAATACAAAAACGTGCAGGTGAGCCTGACGGTTCAGCATCGATGATCGTCCAACGGTTATGTCCGCCCGCTGTGGAACTCTCGCGCGTTCGAATTCGTACCACCTGCTATGAAACTCAAACACGTCATTCGCCGGCTGCTGAAGACGCCGTTATTCACGGCGATCACTTTGCTGACGCTCGCCATCGGCATCGGCGCGAATAGCGCCATCTTTGCAGTGATCAATGGCGTGTTGCTGAAGCCGCTGCCGTACCCGCACCCCGAGCAGCTCGTGGACGTCAATCACACCGCACCGGGCGTCGGCATGCGCGATGCGGGATCTGCGCCGTTCCTGAACTATACGTACAAAGACGAATCGCGAGTATTTCAGGGCGTTGGGCTCTGGCGGAGTGATACGGACAGCGTGACCGGCATTGGACAGCCCGAGGAGGTGCCGTCGCTGGACGTGACCGACGGCATTCTGCCGATTCTCGGAGCGCAGCCGGAGTACGGAAGGCTCTTCACGGAACAAGACACTCTTCCTTCGTCGGCGGACACGGTGATTTTGATGTACGGCTATTGGCAGTCGAAATTTGGCGGAGACCCTTCCGCCATCGGGCGCCGGATGATCGTCAATGGCAAAGCGCGGGAGATCATCGGGGTGCTCCCGAAGAGCTTTCAGTTTCTGGACCGGAAACCCTCCATCATCTTTCCGCTGAGGTTCGACCGGCAGAAGACTTTTCTGGGAAATTTCAGCTATCAGGGCATCGGGCGCCTGAAGCCGGGCGTTTCGCTTGAACAGGCAAACGCGGACGCCGCGCGTATCGTGCCGATCGCACTGCACAAGTTCCCGGCGTTTCCCGGATACAGTGAAAAAATGTTTGAGGATGCGAAGCTCGGGCCGAATTTACGGCTGCTGAAGCAAAGCGTGCTGGGAGATATCGGCGGCGTGCTGTGGGTATTAATGGGCACTGTGGGAATGGTGCTGCTGATCGCGTGCGCGAACGTGGCGAACCTGATGCTGGTGCGCGCGCAAGGCCGCGAACACGAGCTGGCGATTCGCGCGGCGCTGGGTGCGGGATGGCAGCAGATCGCGCGCGAGCTTCTGTCGGAGAGCGTCGCGCTCGGACTGATCGGAGGCGTAATCGGGATTGGGCTCGCGATGGCGGGACTGCAACTGTTGTTGTCGCTTGCTCCCGCGAACTTGCCGCGACTCGAACAGATCTCGATGGATTTGCCGACGATTGCGTTTACGCTCGGAATCTCGCTCCTCGCGGGATTCTTATTCGGCCTCCTGCCCGCGATCAA
Source organism: Candidatus Acidiferrales bacterium (assembly GCA_035710585.1). Taxonomy (GTDB): domain Bacteria; phylum Acidobacteriota; class Terriglobia; order Acidiferrales; family UBA7541; genus DASTCZ01. The sequence continues at coordinate 2,878 of DASTCZ010000243.1, forward strand.
ATATGCAGGAAGGAAGCTGAGCCTCACGCTGCGCGCCGGCGGGCGAAGCATGAGCCAGAGCCGCGAACGCCACCACGCGCGGAATACGCTGGTGGTTGTGCAGGTTGCGCTAGCGCTGGTGCTGCTGATCAGTTCGGGTTTGATGATTCGGACGTTTGTGGCGCTTCGGCACGTCGTGCCCGGATTTACCAACCCCGGCGAATTGCAAATCGTTGGCATCTACACTCCGGAGTCGTACGCGAAAGAGCCGGTGAGCGTGATTCGAATGCAGCAGAATATCTTGGACAAGATCGCTGCGATACCCGGAGTCTCGTCGGTGGGATATACCAGCGTCGTGCCGATGACGGGGCTGGGCTGGCACGATCCGGTGTTTGCCGAAGGGCACGACTACGTCGAGGGAACGATTCCGCCGCTGCGATCCTACAAGTTCATTTCGCCGGGTCTCTTGCAGGCGATGGGGAACACGCTGATCGCCGGGCGCGAGTTTACGTGGGCCGACATTTTCGAAAAGCGCCCCATCGCAATGGTCTCGGACAATTTCGCGCGCGAGCTCTGGGGCTCGCCGCAGGCGGCGCTCGGGAAGCGCATCCGCGAGAACCTAAAAGGGACGTGGCGCGAAGTGGTTGGAGTCGTGTCTGATGAGCGCGACGATGGCGTGAACCAGAAAGCGCCGACGGTCGCGTTCTGGCTGCCTATGATGGATCATTTTGAAGGCGACGAAAGTTTTATTCAGCGCGGATTTTCGCTGGTGATTCGCAGCAGTCGCACCGGGTCGCGTAATTTCGTAGAAGAGATCGGGCGAGCTGTTTGGGCTGTGAATCCGAATTTGCCGCTCGCCAACGTGCGCACGATGAGCGAGGTCTACTCGAAATCGCTGGCGCGGACTTCATTCGCGCTGGTGATGCTGGCAATTGCGGGAGCGATGGCGCTGCTGCTCGGATTGGCCGGAATTTACGGCGTGATTTCGTATTCGGTTTCGCAGCGCACGCGCGAGATCGGCATTCGCATGGCGCTCGGTGCGCGCAATCAGCAGGTGACGGGGATGTTCGTGCGCCACGGCTCCGCCCTGGCGGGCATTGGCGTGGCGATAGGGCTCGCGATCGCGTTTCTGCTGATGCGGCTGATGTCGTCGCTGCTTTTCGACGTGAAGCCGGTGGATCCGCTCACGTATGCGGGCGTTGCGCTGGGATTGGCGGCGGCTGCGGCGCTTGCGAGTTACATTCCCGCGTTGCGCGCGACAGCGGTTGATCCGGTGGACGCGCTTCGCGCCGAGTAGCTGCTGCGCGATTCGCACTGACGCGACAAAGCCTCGGTCCGCCTGCGCTGCTTCCTTCTTTGCTTGGTCAGTGCTCAGGCGCGGGCTTTCCAGCCGCGTCCACGCGCACTTCCGATCTTTTTCCGTTCGGCGTTTTCTGAATCTGCGCTTCGTAAGCGACCAGCTTGTCGCCTTCCGTCACCGATTCGACTTTCAGAACTTTGCCTGATTTTCCGGCGGCAGCCTGGATGGCGTTGCGCGCCGCTTCGGGGATGCTCGCGAGCTGCACTTCCTCCTCGACTTCGATGATTTTCCCATCGGCGTCGATGGTCACGTCCTTGTGCGTGCCGTTTACGATGAGCTCAGCTTCATAGGTTGTTTTGCCGTGCTCGGTTTCTTTTGACAGTCCACGGAGTGTCGCGCCTGCCATCTGCTGCTTCACCGTATTTTGGACCGCGGGAGGCAGGTCCGCCATTTTCACCGGCGTCTCCGCCATCGTCACAGAAGTGGCAATCAGCACGAGCGAGGGCAACTTCACCACCAACCATCGTTTCGCTCTCACCTTCGGCGACCTCCTATCGAGATTCGGCTGTAAGGAGAACCTAAGAGATGAATGCTGAAGGATAGCTGAATCGTGCAGGAAGCGCCTTAGTGAGGCTTTGCTCCCGGTGTAGCGGCCGGAGCGCCGCCCTTATCGACGCCAAAATCCCACACGAACATCATCACGCCGGAAGGAACCGTTTCTTCGACTGCATACTCGCCGGGAGTGAGCCGCCCGCCGAGCGTATAGCGGAAGACGCCCTTCGCCACGATCCATCGCTGGATCGAAATTTCATCGTGCACGTTGCTGTTTTCGCCCGCGATGTTCGTTTCGATGATATCCACCACGCGATTATTGCCCTTCAGCTGCGCGCGAATGATCAGGATGTGAGGCTCCTCCGTGGAATCGTAAGGCACGCGCAAATAAAATTCGGGATCGGGGCCATCGGCGGCCAAGCGCAGAGTGGCGCTCTTGCCGGTGATTTCCAGATCGTGGCGTTCGGGAATGATGGGGACAGGCGTGAGGATTTTCTTCACCGCCTGTTTCTTGTCGGTTTTGATCGTGGTCTGCGATTGGCCGATCATCGCGACGCGCGAGCCCTGCACGACGAACAACCCTTCATCCTGCGGGAGAATTACGCCCGGAGCGACTTCAAGGCTGGCATCTACGTCAAGCACTTCGCCGGCATTCAGCTGCGCATCGCGCTTCGCGGCGCGATCCTTCAGATCGTCTGCGCGTGTTTTTTCCGCAGCGGCGGCTTTCTCAGTGGCGTCCCAATCGACGAGAGCGGCGGGGATTTCTTCCCACTGCGATTGCTCGACGCTGTAGTAGCGGACGACGTCTCCTTTTTTCTCGTAGCTGCGTACGATCTGGACGCTTCCGTCCTTCAACACAAGTTTCTTTCCGCGCGGGCCGTAATTTGTAGAGCTGCTTTGTGGTGATGTCTCGTCGGGCTTCGAAGACGGAGGCGCGGTTGATTGGCGCGCGTCTGCTTGCTGCGTTGACTGCTGCGCGCTCTGCTGGGTTGGCGCCGGAAGCGCCGATGCCGCGGCGAGGAACGAAGCCGCAATCGCGAGCGGGACGAGATGGCGAATGGGAATCGTTGTCACGGGCATTGCAGTGCGTCTAGGATAACGCAAGTGAATGTTTGGATGCTGAATGTGGCGGCAGGTTTGCCGCGCGATGAAGAGGCGCGGGGCCAAGGAGGCGGAATGAAAGAATCTAAGGGACTGTATGCAAGAAACTTAATGCGTCTGGCGGGCCTTCTGCTCGGGATGGCGTTGTTCGCGCAAGTGGCGGCGGCGCAATCGTTTGACATCGTGAATGTGGCGCCGGGGGTGTACGCCGCGATCGGAAAGAACGGAACTTTTGGCAATGGCGCTTTCATCGTGAATTCAGACGGCGTGATCGTGGTGGATACGCAAGCGCGGCCGAGCTGGGCGCGCGATTTGATGGCGGAAATCAAGAAAGTGACCGACAAGCCGGTGACGACGGTGATCAACACGCATTTCCACGGCGACCACACCAACGGCAACATGGCGTACGCAGCAGCGTTTGGTCCATCGCTCACGATCGTCGGGCAAGAGAATATGAAGGCGGATTTGATGACGAAGGGCGCGCAGAGCCTGGCAACGAGCCGCGATACGGCCGTGCCGCAGGCGATCGCGCGCATGTCGCAGCAGCTTGCCGACGGAAAAGACGCGCAGGGCAATGCGCTGACGCCGGAGGCGCGGCAGCAGCTGCAGGCGCAGCTCGATTCGCAGAAGAGCTATCTCGAGGAGCTGAAGCAGGTGCAGATCACTCCGCCGACGAAGACCTACGATAAAGAGCTCACGTTGACGTCGGGCGGCCGGACGATGCGGCTGTTCCACGTGGGGAACGCGCACACCCGAGGCGACACGATCATCTATCTGCCGAAAGAGCGCGTTGTGATTACGGGCGATTTGCTCACAAACGGCATTCCCGTGATGCGCAACGCCTATCCTGCGGAATGGATCAACACGCTGGACGCGATCGACAAGCTGGATTTCGAAACCGCAATTCCCGGCCACGGCGACGTGCAGCACGGAAAGGCGCAGCTCGAAAAGCTGATTTCCTACATGCGCGACATGGTGGCCGGGGTGAAGGATGCTGCGGCGAAGGGAATGACGCTCGAACAGACCGAAGCGGCGGTCGATCTCTCGAAGCACAAGGCGGACTTTCCGAATTTTGACGCGTCGAGCAAGGCGGCTGTCGATCGCGCCTATCAGGAAGCGACAGGGAAAATCACTGACTAAAATGTGCAGCGATTTTTCTCAGGCCGCAGCTGTCATCGATTGTTGACGCAGCGATGCCGGTTGGCAATTCGCCCTGGAAAATGAAAACGGCGTCCGTTACGAATGTCCCGTCCGCAACGAAACGCCGTTCCTGCGAAACCCGATTTTGCGCCAAGCGCGCGGATTAACTGCGCAGCTTTGGATAAAGAACCGTCAGCACCATCAGGTCTGAGAGAGAAAAAAGCAGCCGCTGCGCGTGTTCGCCGACGACTTCGGCCGCGCGGTCCAGAATTCCGAGGTGACGGCTGCGCGCGAGTTCGCGGAGCACGTCCAGCTCGATGCCCGTGAGCACCGAGACTTCCTCGTCGGTGAAGAACTTTTGGCTCGCTTTGACTGTGACCACTAGAGTCTCTCCGTTACTTTGATGCGACCATGGTGCCGGATGGCTTCTTTATGAGCAATAGTGCTTCCGTTCCCTCTAGCTAAAACTAAAGTTTGAAAGAAATCATCCGAGACTGTTGAAATCTAGTGATTTTCGGCATTTTGGCGCTGGCCGTGAGGTTCACGGCCGCCAAGCCGTTGAGGTTAAGGTACTTGCGCTAATTCCAAACTTCATATCAAACTATGAAGAAAGGAACCGACGCAGAGGACGTGGGCTGGTCGCTAGCTAGCTGAAATAGCCTGTTGTGCGGCGTAGGCAAGCTGCAGAACGCGTTCCTCGGCAAAATGCGGGCCGAAGATTTGAAACCCGACCGGGAGGCCGTCGGGAGTGTCGCCGCAAGGAATCGAAATCCCCGGAACGCCTGCGAGGGAACCTGTAACCGTATAAATATCAGCAAGATACATGGCCAATGGGTCTTCCGTGCGCTCGCCGAGCTTGAATGCGGGGACCGGCGAGGTTGGCGTGACAATGGCGTCCACTTTTTCGAAGGCCTCGCGGAAATCCTTTGCGATCAGCGCCCGGACCTGCTGGCCTTTTCGGTAATACGCGTCGTAATAGCCGGCTGAAAGGACGTATGTTCCAAGCATGATCCGGCGTTTCACTTCGGCGCCAAAGCCAGCGCCGCGGGTGGTGCGGTACATCTCGAGCAGCGTGGCTGCCGGCACACGGAGACCGTAGCGAACGCCGTCGTAGCGCGCGAGATTGGAGCTCGCTTCAGCGGTGGCGATGATGTAGTAGACCGCGATGGCGTAATCGGTGTGAGGCATGGAGATTTCTACGCGCTTGCAGCCTCGCTTCTCGAGCGCGGAGATCGCCGCTTCAACCCGCGTTCTGACGGCCTGATCCATTCCTTCGCCGAAGTACTCGCGTGGAATGCCCAGGCGCATGCCTTTTACATCTTTTTTGAGCGCTAAGGAGTAGTCGCCAACTTTCACGTCCGCCGACGTGGCGTCGCTCGGATCGCGGCCAGCGATCACAGCCAAAACACTCGCGGCGTCTTCGACCGTACTCGCAAATGGCCCGATGCGATCCAGCGACGACGCAAACGCGATGAGCCCATAACGCGAAACACGGCCGTAAGTGCCCATCATCGCGGGGATTCCGCAGAGCGCGCCGGGTTGGCGGATCGAGCCGCCGGTATCGGTGCCGAGCGCGGCAACCGCCAGCCCCGCGCGAACGGCCGCGGCAGAGCCGCCGCTGGAGCCGCCGGGAACGCGATCGAGGGCAACCGGATTATGCACGGGGCCATAGGCTGAATTTTCATTCGAGCTGCCCATGGCAAATTCATCGCAATTTGTTTTACCGAGGATGGCGCCGCCGGCATTCTCGAGGCGGACTACCGCGGTGGCATCGTAGGGCGGGACGTAATTCTCGAGGATTTTCGAGCCGCATGTGGTGCGGACGCCGCGAGTGCTGATGACGTCTTTGATCGCGACCGGCACTCCAGCCAACGGAGGCAGCGTATCGCCGCGCGCAATCATGGCGTCGATGCGATCGGCTTGCGCGAAGGCGCGGTCGGGGGAAAGCGTCAGAAAGGCGTTGAGCCTGGGATTTTCGCGATCGATGCGAGCGAAAAAATCCTTGGCGAGTTCGCGCGCGGAAATCTGCTTGGCCGACAGCGCTGCTCGCACTGCCGAAATCGTCCAGAGCTTTCCGTTTGTGTTTGGCGCACTCACCGCTCGATGACTTTCGGGACGCGGAAATACGGCGGCTGCGCGTCGGGTGCCTGTCGGAGCACGTCGGCAGCGAGGTCACATGGGATGACGACGTCGTCGCGGAGGGTCGCGTTCGGTGATTGCGGATCTTCGGGCGAAAGAACCTGCGCCATGGGCTCGACGGCGGAGGTGTCGAGCTCGTTCAGTTTGCCGATGTATTCGAGAATCGAATCGAGCTGCGCGCGATATTTTTCGATTTCGGCTTCGCTCAACTCGAGATGAGCGAGCTCCGCAACGCGCAACACATCTTCACGGCTGATCCGCATGCACTGCTCCACAATCGAAAATTCAGAGGATCGCGAAAACGAAAGAATAGCATAGCGAACGCCGCGCCACGGGAGGCCCAGAGCTTGCTGGATTTGCTATGAGGAAACGGATTCCGTCTTGCGAGAAAATTTTGTGGAGATGTAGTCGTCCACAAGCGCACGGAAGGCGCGCGAAAGCTCGTCGTAGTTTCCCTGCAACGTAGTGAATTTCTGGCCGTCGATGTAGACAGGGCAACGCGGCTCTTCGCCAGTGCCTGGAAGGCTGATGCCGATGTTGGCGGCCTTCGATTCGCCGGGGCCATTGACGATGCAGCCCATGACGGCGAGCTTCATTTCTTCGACGCCTTCAAATTGTTTCTTCCACTCTGGCATCTGCTCGCGGATGTAATTCTGGATACTCTCCGCCAATTCCTGGAACGTGGTGCTCGTGGTGCGGCCGCAACCAGGGCAGGCGGTCACGCTGGGCGCGAAGCTGCGGAGTCCCAAGGCTTGGAGCAGCTCGCAAGCGGCGTGAACTTCCTCGCGACGGTCGCCGCCGGGGCGCGGTGTGAGCGAAATGCGGATCGTGTCGCCAATGCCTTCGTGGAGCAAAATGCCCATTGCGGCCGCGCTCCAGATGGAGCCCTTCAATCCCATGCCCGCTTCCGTAAGACCCAGGTGCAGCGGCTGTTCCGTTTTCGCTGAAAGATCGCGATAGATGGTAATCAGGTCGAGTGGGCGCGAAGTCTTGCAGGAGATGATGATCTGGTCGTTACGCAAACCGGACTGCAGCGCGAGTTCCGTGGACTCGAGCCCCGATAGCACCATGCAATCGTTGATGATCTCCTCGGAGGTGAGGCCGAGATCGCGATCGGTATTTTCCTGCATCTTGCGCATCACCAGCTCTTGATTGAGCGATCCACCGTTCACGCCGATCCGGACTGGTTTGGCGTTATCGACGGCAATCTGGCAGATAGTGGAAAATTGCTCGTCGCGGCGCTTGCCCGCGCCGACGTTGCCGGGATTGATGCGGTATTTATCGAGCGCTTCCGCGCACTTCGGGTATTGCTTCAGGAGCACATGGCCGTTGTAGTGAAAATCGCCGATCACCGGCACATTGCAGCCGGCATCGAGCAGCCGTTGCTTGATTTCCGGCACCGCTGCCGCGGCTTCCGGCACGTTCACAGTGATGCGAACAAGTTCGGAGCCAGCCTGCGCCAGCTCAAGGCATTGCTGGAAGGTGGATTTCACGTCGGCCGTGTCGGTGTTTGTCATCGACTGCACGACGATGGGCGCATCGCCGCCGACGGTGACGTGGCCGACATTTACGGCAAAGGTCTTCCTGCGCGGCGTAACTGGCGCGGTTGAAGATGCGCCTGCGGACGTCGCCGCAGCACGCGCGTCCGCGCCA
>DASTCZ010000244.1:0-5511 GCA_035710585.1 Candidatus Acidiferrales bacterium
AGGACGGGTCCGAGCATCGGTGCGACGACGATGCCGAGCCCCCAGAACCCCATCGCCTTTCCGCGATCCTCGGGCGGAAAAGATTCGAGCAAAACTGCCTGCGAGATCGGCTGCAAGCCGCCGCCGCACGCTCCCTGAATCACACGGCAAACGATCAGGAATCCGAGACTCGGCGCGAGTCCACAAAGAAATGACGCGATCGTGAATCCGGTGACCGAAAACAGAAGCATCCGCTTCCGGCCAAAATAATTCGAGAGCCAGCCCGTGATTGGCAGGATGATCGCATTTGCGACGAGATACGAGGTGAGCGTCCACGTCGCTTCATCGACCGTCGCCGAAAGGCTTCCGGCGATGTGCTCGAGCGACACGTTCACCACCGTCGTGTCGAGCACTTCCATGAACGTGCTCAACATCACGGCGATGGCGATCAGCCAAGGATTTATATGTTCCGGATTTCCAGCGGCGCCTGCCTTGGCCATGTTTATTGACGATTCGCCGTGTGTCCCGGCTGGGCGCCCCGATGCGCGGTTCCTTCGACGCGGTAAAGTGCAGTGAGCATAGGTCTTAGATGAATCACAAGGTCAGTTCGGCACTTCCTACGGATATCAACGCCAATAAATCTGTCGATCCAGATTCAGCGAGCTTTCAGTTTCAGTGCGCAATACTTTGACCTATACCGCACGACGGAGAAATCATCCCTTCGTCCGTGGCAAAATAGGTTCAGTGCCAACTAAATCGTCGGATTAAATCGCATTAATGAGATTTCGGGACCTTTTTAATATCGCTGCCGACGCGCTAGGGCGCAACAAAATGCGCGCGCTGCTCACCACGCTGGGAATCACCATCGGGATCGGCGCCGTCATTTGCACGGTCGCGATCGGCAAGGGCGGCTCGGAGCAGATTAAGGCGCAACTCGCGTCGCTCGGTGACAATCTCGTTTGGGTCGAAGCGGGCGGACGCAATGTTCAGGGCGTTCGTACCGGGAATTCCGCGACGAAGTCGCTCGTACTCGAAGACTCGAAATCTGTTCTCGATCACGTCCCGGTCATCAAGGGTGCCTCACCGAACGTGGACGGGCGGATTCAAATCGTCTACGAAAATCAAAACTGGAATTCGCAGTTTCGCGGCGACACCCCTGATTATCTGGCGACACGCCGCTGGACAATGGAATCCGGCGGCATGTTCACTCAGCATGATGTCGATATGTCTGCAAATGTTTGTGTTCTGGGCCACAGCGTCGCCGACCTCTTGTTCGAAGGAAAGGAAGCGGTAGGAGAGACGATTCGCATCAATTCGTTGCCGTGCACCGTCGTCGGCGTGCTTGCCGCAAAGGGGACGAGCGCGGATGGGCGCGATCAGGATGACTTCATTCTGCTCCCCGTCACGACGGCTATGCACAAGATTGCGGGGAAGGATTGGCTCGACGATATTTATTTTTCCGCGCAGTCGCCGGACGATATCATTCCCGCCGAGCAGCAGATTTCGCGTATCTTGCGGCAACGCCACAAGTTGCGCGCCGACGAGCCGGACGATTTCAACATCCGGCATCCGGAAGACGCGCTCAAGGCGCAGGAGCAGACAGCGCTGACGCTCACAATCATGCTCGCGGCGATCGCATCGGTTTCGCTCATCGTGGGCGGCATCGGCATCATGAACATCATGCTGGTGTCCGTGACGGAACGGACGCGGGAAATTGGCGTGCGTATGGCCATCGGGGCGACCGAGCGCGAGGTGCAGCTGCAGTTTTTGTTCGAAGCCGTGTATGTGAGCCTTTTTGGCGGCGTGACCGGAATCGCGCTTGGCACTTTTGCGTCACTCGGTTTTTCTAAAATGCTCGATTGGCCGATGCAAATCCCGCCGGAATCGATCGTCATTGCGGTGGCATTTTCGATGGCCATGGGAATTGGCTTTGGTTACTATCCCGCGAAAAAGGCGGCGAGCCTCGATCCGATCGATGCACTTCGATTTGAGTAGGAAATGCGTACCGACTTTCTCCGGCTAACACTGTTTATCAGCTCGGGATGTATGACGCTTTCGGGCGCGGCGATTGTGTCTTCCCGCCCGCCCAATCGTGCAATCAGTGCGCAGGCAGATAAGTCCGGCGCCGCGACGTCCGCACATTTCAGCGGGTCCGCAAGCTGCAAGCCGTGCCACGAACAGCTTTACGAATCGTGGCGGCAGACGCGCATGGCCAACGTCTTGCGCGATCCACGCGAGCATCCCGAGGCCGTTCTCGGCGATTTCGCGCATCCGACTCCGGATGTCACCTTCACATTGAACGACGTCACTTTTGTATATGGCAGCCGGTGGAAGCAACGCTATTTTACGAAGCGCGGCGACGATTTGTATGTCCTCCCCGCGCAGTGGGACGTCAAGCACAATCGCTGGCTCCCTTACCACGTCGCGTCGGGCACGGATTGGTGGACCGCGTTCTACGGCGAGAGCAACTTTGAACGGCCCACAGGGCCGCTCTGCGATGGCTGCCACTCCGTCGGCTACGATCTCGCCTCCCGGCAGCCAGTAGAGTGGAACGTCGGCTGCGAGAAATGCCACGGGCCGGGCAGCGAACACGTCGCGCATCCCACGAAGGCCAACATCGTAAATCCTGCACGCCTCGATGCCACTCGGGCAAACGACGTGTGCATTCAGTGCCACGTGCAGGGCCGCCCGCTATCGTTGCCCGTGCAGGGCAAATATGTTGATTATCCGGTTGGCTACGTTCCCGGGATGCGTTTAGCCGATTTTTGGAAATTGGAGGACGGCAAGGTAGGCACTACGAGCTTTTATTACTACGCCGACGGCACGGCGCATAAGAATCGCATGCAAGGCAACGATTTCGTCCAGAGCGTGATGTACCACCGCGGCATGCGCTGCTTCAATTGTCACGACGTACACAGCAATCGCAACAAATCGAATCTGATACTCGCCGGGAATACGCTGTGTCTGCGCTGCCATGCTGCAGACAAGCAGAACCCGGCGGGGCTCACGACCACAGTTGCGGAGCACACTCATCACGCGGAAAACAGCGCCGGCAGCGAATGCACCGCTTGCCACATGCCGGAAATCGAGCAGACGCTGGGCGACAATATGGTGCACGCCCACACTTTCAATTTCGTTTCGCCGAAACTGACGCAACAACTCGGCGTGCCGAACCCATGCACCACCTGCCACAAAGACAAATCGAACGAGTGGGCGCTCGAGCAGCTGAAATCCTGGGGCTCGGAATCCCCGTGGCGCGTAGCCCAATAGCTCGCCTCCGCCGCGAAACAACTGTCGTTCATCCACGTATAAAGTTCCATCAGGAGGCTCGCCTTGGACCTCTTTCGCCAGGATCTTCGTTTCGCCGCGCGAACGCTTCGCCGAAATCCCGGATTTACAGCCATCGCCGCTCTGACGCTCGCCTTGGGCATAGGCGCGAATACTGCAATCTTCAGCATGGTCAATGCGCTTCTGCTGCATCCGTATGCGTTTCCCCAACTCGATCAATTGGTGCGCGTCTGGGAAAACAGAGGCATCGATCGAGGAATTGATGCGCGGTTTCTCTCTGCGGGTGATGCCAGCGATATTCGCGGCGAAGCGCCTTCCTTCGCAGCACTCACGACCTATCGTTGCAAAGATTTCAATCTCAGCGCCAATGGCGGCGTCGTGCCCGTGAATGGATGCCGCGTCTCAGCGAATTTCTTTGACGTTCTCGGCGTTCTGCCTGCGCAGGGGCGGGCGTTCTTACCGTCCGAAGAAACTCTTGGCGCCGATCAGGGCGTGGTCGTCAGCTATGGTTTCGCCCAGCAATACCTCGGGGGCGCGAGCAGCGCGCTCGGCAATACGATTCACCTCGATGGACAGACTCACACCGTTGTCGGAGTGATGCCGCAGGGATTCAGTTATCCGGTACCAAACCAGCTGTGGGTGCCGCTCGCGCTCAGTCCTGCGGCGAGGGCAGACCGTTCGCAGCTCACTCTTGAAAGTCTGGCGAGATTGAAACCCGGAGTCTCAGAATCGCAGGCCCGCGCCGAATTGTTGGGCATTTCACGGCGTCTCACGCAGCGTTTCCCTGAGACCAACTCGGGGCGAACCACGGAAGTCCTCTTGCTGCGAAAAGAGCTGTACACCTTCACGTTGCCGCTCTTCCTTCTATTGCAAGCGGGAGCGATGCTCGTGTTGCTCTTGGCGTGCGCGAATCTCGCCAATCTTCTCTTCGCTCGCATGATCGGCCGTCAGAAAGAGCTGGCAGTGCGAGCGGCCCTCGGAGCGAGCCGCTCGCGCCTGATGCGCCTGTTCATCTGCGAAACGACTTTGCTCTCTGCGCTCGCGGGAGGAATTGCGATAGCCGCATCATTCTGGAGTGTGAACCTGCTGCGCACGAGCATCTCGCCCGGGTGGACGATGTGGGTACCCGGGTGGAACGGAATCGTGGTGAATCGCGCAGTCCTCACTTTCGCAGTGCTGACAGCAGTACTCGTCGGAATTGCATTTGGATTTGGCGCCGCACTTCACGCTGGCCGCGGGGATGTGAATTTCGCGTTGAAAGAATCGGGCAGGGGTTCGATGAGCCGCGGCAAAAGCCGCTTTCGCAGCAGCCTGGTGGCCGCGCAAGTGACGTTCGCGCTGGTATTGCTCGTGTGCGCGGGTCTAGTGACCCAAGGATTCGTGCGCCTGGCGGGAGCATATCAGGGCTTTCAGGCCCGCAACGTTTTGAAGTTTGAGATTCGCCTTTCGGACAAGGATTACACCGACGAATCGCGAATGCGGAATTTCTACGATCAGTTTTTGACGAGCGTGCGGCAGCTCCCCGGCGTGCAGCAAGCTTCGCTCGTCACCAACCCTCCGGCAAGCAACGTGGATAATCTCTCAACATTTTTCACTATTGAAGGCCGGCCGATGGTCAATGCCGCTGAAACGCCGTCGGCAGATCTCATTGTCTCGTCGCCGGATTATTTCCGTTCGCTACGGATTCCTCTCATCGGCGGGCGATCTTATTCCGAAGCGGACAACGCGAATGCCGCGCGAGTCGTCGTCATCAGCCGGAGCATGGCCGAACGATACTGGCCCGCTGGAGAGGCAATCGGTCGAAGAATCAAATTAGGCGACATCAATTCCACAGCGCCTTGGTCAACCGTCGCCGGAATTGTCGAAGACGTGCGGCAAAACTGGTGGAATCCTGCCGCTCGACCCTCGGTGTATGTTCCATTTGCGCAGGCTCCGCGAAGGGGAATGACCGTTCTGCTGAGGACGGACGGAAATCCTGAGAATTACGTCTCCAGTCTTCGCGCCTTGGTCACGCGCATCGATCCTGGAGTTGCGATCAACGGCATCAATACCCTCGAAACCGAGATTGCCGATTCGATCGCCATCATAAAAGTGATGGGCGTCATGATGGCGGTGTTCGGAGCCATTGCCCTAGTTCTCTCTTCGGTGGGCGTTTTCGGCGTGCTTTCGGAGGCGGTTGCGCAGCGCACCCGCGAAATCGGAATTCGAATCGCGCTGGGAGCGGACCGGCGCGATGTATTTCGC
>DASTCZ010000245.1:0-5863 GCA_035710585.1 Candidatus Acidiferrales bacterium
CTCGCCAAAACGACTATGTGTTTACGATCCCCTCGGGTGCCAGCGCCGGTGCGCGTTATTCGGTTCGCGCCAGCATGCGCATTTCGGCAGGCAATCCGTTGCAGCCGCCGCTTTCGGGAGAGGTCTACTTCATCAAGGTCACAGCCGCGAGCGCCACTCCTGCGCAACGGTAACGTTCGCTTAGTCGCTCAAATCGTCAGCGTGAAAATGAATCCGCGGAAAAAAATCGGCGGACAGCCCGCGCCATAATCGCTCCTGCAGACTGTCCGCCAACACAAAACTTACTTCGCTGCCGCGCTCAGTGCTCGCCGTGTACCGTCAACTGGTTCTCGACGGAAAAAACTCCTGGCACGCCGTTCGCGCGTATGTTCGCCACGTTTCGGTCGCCTTGATTGTCCACGTCGCCCTTCAGCGTCACGTGACCGTTGTCCACGATGATGTGAATGCCCTGCACCGAAGCCCAGCCGTATTTGCTCAGCTGCGGCTCGCCGTAAATCGCCCGGTATTCCGCCTGGCGAATGCGATTGTCGTCCGGAGAAAGCGGCAACACTTTAATGTTGTCCGTCACCTCCGTCACGCCGTTGATGCTCTTCACGGCCGCAACTGCATCGCTCTTCAGCGTCGGATTCGTCACGTCGCCCGAAAGCGTCACGTGGCCGCCCTCAACCTTGTATTCCAAATCGTCAAACACGGTGTAATACGGAAGCATCCTGAGTTCGTGCAGCACTTCCCTTTGTATGCTTCCGCGATCGTCCTTCTGAGCCCGCGCATAATTCGCTCCGGCCAGTGCCAACGCGCAAACCGCCAGTGCCGCCGCGAATGTCGTTCGAATACCTGCGGTTTTCATATACATCTCCTGATAATTGGATGCGAAATTGCCCATCGGAGAATCCGGCGAAGGGCGCCGGAAGCGAGCGTCAGACCTCGCGTCCTCCAAAAACCATCACCAGGATGATGATCAGCAAAATCAGGCCCAGGCCGCCGCTCGGGTAATAGCCCCAGGTGTGGCTATAGGGCCATGCCGGCAAAGCGCCGAGCAAGAGCAGGATCACGATGATCAGCAGAATCAGTCGCACGCGGCGCCTCCGGTTGTCGCTTGCACAGTCTCGTCCGTCGCAGTCAATTCGTGTCCGTCGCGCCGCCGGACGAACAGCTGCCTGTCCCGCGGCGCGGCTGGTGTAATGGTTGCCGCAGCTTCGTCCCGTGTGAATCGGGGAATCGCTGTAACGCCGGCGGGATGACCGCGCAAACGCGGCTAGGAATTCCTATTGGTCAGCGTGGGGAGTGAAGTAGAAGCCGCTCTTGGAAAGGATCGTGTAGTCATGGCCCTTTTTTCCGAAGGATGAGGCGAGGATCACGTCGAGCTTGTGCAGCCGGCCGTCCGCGGGATTCGCCGAGGAATAGTATCCAAGCGTGTAACGCGTTTTGACGCGCTCGATCAGTGCGGAAAAGGCCGTCGGCACTCCTCCCGCTTTTTCCACGTCAAAGACTTCGCCGCCGGTTTGCTCGCAAAGTTTCCGCACATCGATCAGCCCAGGAATTTGCGCGGCCGCAAATCGCGTCGAAAGCGGATTATCGCCCGGCACTTTCAGGCTGTAGACCGCTGCATCGGCCGCCAGCGATTCATAAATCGAATCGCGCGGATTCACGTAACCCGCATCCGTCGGAACGTTGTCGCTGATCAGCACGATTACGCGCCGGCCGTTTGGCGCGGCCTGCAGCAGATATTGCGCCGCCTCGAAAATCGCACCGTTGATGTTGGTGCTGCCGCCAATTTCCAGTGTGTCGAATTTCTCCGCCACCGAGCGCTTGTCCTTGGTCAGCGGCACAAGCTGCTGCGGCGTCGTCGAGAACGCATAGAGCGCCACCTGATCGTCGGGTTTCAGCGTTTGCAGCGCCACGTAAGATGCGTCGCGCAATTCACCCAGAAAAGGCTTGATCGAATCACTTAAATCCACCACCAGCGCCATGGCCAGAGGAATCTGGTCGCGGCTGAATTGCTGCAGCTTTTGCTGCTTGCCGTCCTCGCGAACGACGAAGTCGTCTTTTTTGAGATTGTCGATCACTTCGCCGGACTTCTTGCGCACGGTGGCTTCGAGCAGCACGAGATTCACGTTCACGCGAATCGTCGATTGTTCCTGCTGCTGCTCCTGCTTGTCTTGCGCAGAAGGGAATTGCGCCACGGCCACAACACCTGGCAAGAGGCAGGCGGCCATGGCCGCGATCAAGACGTTTCCGTAGCGTGCGTTCAGCATTCTATTCGTTGCACTATCCTTGATGACTGTACGCCATTGCGCGTTGTACTCCCAATCAGAGCGGGGAATCCCCGATTGGTGATTGCGCGGCTGGCAAATTTCGCGCTGCCCGTTTCTATGCTCGTTGACACCCATCGCACCATTTCCTATCGTAGCTCGCCAATGCTTTCGTTCGCCCGAATCGCGGCATCCATCTATCCTCGCACTGCAGCCGCCGCGCAATGAAGCCGCGCCCCGCCGTCCGCCCCCAGCTTGCAGGACTCCGTTCCTACGAAGCGCCCGAGGACGGCCGCGCAAATGCAGTTCGGCTCGACCTCAATGAAAATACGGCTGGCTGCTCGCCTGCCGTCCGCCGCGCTCTGGGCCGAATTCCTGCGCGGCAGATCGCGATGTACCCCGAATACGGGCGCATCAGCACAAAATTGGCGAAGTTCTTTGGCGTCGCACCTGAGGAACTGATTCTCACCAATGGCGCCGACGACGCGTTGCGCGTTTTCTTCGATGCGTTTGTCGAGACGCGCTCAGCCGTCGTGTTCTGCAATCCGTCGTTTCCAATGTATCGCTACTATGCCGAGCTGTTTGGAGCGCGGATCGTCGCACCGCGCTATTCGCCGGGAATCCAGTTTCCACTTTCCGAAGTCTTGCGCGCCCTGAGCCGCAAGCCGCGTCTCGCCATTTTCGCCAATCCCAATAATCCGACAGGAGATTTGCTCTCTAGCGCCACGCTTCGACGCATCATCGCGGCTTCGCCTCGCACCGCGGTGGTCATCGACGAGGCGTACTTCGAATTCTCGAAAACGTCCGTCGCGCCGTGGATTCGCCGCTACCCAAACCTATTCGTCGTGCGCACATTTTCCAAAGCCGCCGGCCTCGCAGCGCTGAGGCTCGGTGCGATCTTGGGAAATTCTGAGACAGCTAGCTTGCTGCGAAGAGCGATGCCGCCATTCGGCATAAATCTCGCGGCCCTCGTCGCCGCCGAAGCATCTCTTCGCGATCGGGGCTCGGTCCGCCGATACGTGCGCGATGTGACTTCACTGCGCGAATCGTTCGCCGAAGATTTGAAGCGCCGCGGCTTCCGTGTGTTTCCCAGCGTCGGCAACTTCATTCTGGTGGATTTCGGAGAATTTGGTGCCGCGATTTTTCGCCGCCTCGAATCGCGAAAAATCCTGATTCGTCCGCGCGGCGACATCGGCCCCGGCTACGCGCGCATCTCCATCGGCACGCCCGCTGAAATGGCGCTGCTTCTCGCGGAAATCGATCGTTTCCTGAAACGGACGCGCAGCTAGCCTCCGGACAACTCGCGCGCGTCCTCGCCCGCGGAGCTATGCAGCGGCAATTTCTTTCGAAGTAATCTCGTATCGGAAATTGTCCGGATCGAGGCAATCGAGCCGTCCTTCTTCCGTTTCGGCCTGCGGATACATCAGAAATCCAAGTGGCGCTCCGCTCGATCCCGGCAACGTCACATCGTGCGCGAAGTTGTACGCAATCCAATTCATTTCCCACGAACCAAACAGTCGAGCGCGCGCCTTCGCCACCATTTCATCATCAATCGGGCGATTTCCCGGTGGCTCCTCCAGAACTACTTTCCGTACGTCCGCCGGATCCACGGGCACCCAGCCGTAACCTCGCAAATACACTTCGGCCCGGCAGTGCTGTGATTTCGTGATCGTTTCGCTCGAGGCCCCGAGGCTCTTATAACCCAGCTCGGATTTTGCGCAACGCACTCCGTACACATCGCGCGCGGGAAGTCCCGAAGCGCGCGCCAGGCCCACGTATAGCGCGTTCAGGTCTGCGCATTTTCCGCCGAGGTCTTTCGATTCCAGCATGAAGCGGATGTCGCCATTGCCGCACCCTCGCGTTTTCGGGTTGCGGTACGTATTGACGATGATCCATTCGTAGATCGCGCGCGCCTTTTCGACGTCGGTCTTCTTGCCCTGCGTAATTTCATCCGCGGTCTGCTTCACGATGCCGCTGGTGGGCATCAGCTTTGTTGCGCGCAGGTAATATTGCAGGTCTCCATTCGATTCGTTTGAATGGCTCGCCGACGAATTCAGATCCACCGAAATGTTTTTCGTCGAGACCTTGCTGACAAGCGAGAGCGCGGGAGTTTTTCCGGCAGGAAAATTGGCCGTGACGATTCCGAGTCCGTCGAATTTCATCTGAACCAGTTCCGCCGATCCGCCCTCGGCGTGGAAATCATTCGACAATGTGCGCTGATATGGCGTTTCCATTCCCAACGCCGCGGGCAGCCAGATGCGCGTTTTCCCGGCGGGCTTCAGCACTTCGACGCGCGTGGTGATCTCAAACGTGCGCCACTCCGGCGCGGGCGGCCGCGCCGCCCAGAGTGATCGTTTGGCGGTGAGTGCCGCCGTGGCTGATGCGATGGCTGCGTTGCGGATAAATTCGCGCCGTTTCATTTGTCGCCTCCGCGGGTCCTTCGTGGTCTCAAAAGAGGAGAATGCGGTGAAACTCAATCTGCATCCTTTCGGGTGCCGATGTCAATTTGCTTCAAGCGATTTCAGTGCGGGATAAATCTTTCGATACCTTGCGTAATTCCGGTCGAGTATTTTCGCTGCAGATTTATTTGGCTCGACGCGATCTTTTACGCGGACTGCGGCCTCGCACGCTTCGTCCGCGGATTTCCAGGTGCCCGCTCCGACACCGGCGAGTATCGCAGCGCCATAGGCCGCGCCCTCTTCCGCTTCCAGAATCTCCACTTCGTGCCCGTAAACATCCGCTTGGATTTGCCGCCAGAGCTTTGACCGCGCGCCTCCTCCGCCGAGACGAATCGAGCGCACCGGCACTCCCATCTCCGCAAAAATCGAAAACGTGTCCTTCAAACTGAACGCGACTCCTTCCAAAATCGCGCGCACCAGATGCCCGCGCGTATGCGCAGCCGAAAGCCCGACAAACGCCGCGCGCGCGTCCGCATCGAGGTGCGGCGTTCGCTCGCCCATCAGATATGGCGTCCAGAAAAGTCCATCGCAACCCGCGGGAATTGAAGCTGCTTCTGCCGTCAGCAAATCGTAGACATCTTGATTCGTTTCGCTCGCCGCGCGTTTCAAGTCTCGCGCGAACTCGTCGCGAAACCAGCGCAGCGAAAGTCCCGCCGCTTGCGTCACGCCCATCACATGCCAGCAATCTGGAACCGCGTGACAAAACGTGTGAAGGCGACCGCGCGGATCGAGCGAGGGTTTATCCGTCGCGGCGAAAACAACTCCCGAGCTTCCGATTGTCGCGCTCACCGCGCCCGCCGCAACAATCCCCATTCCGATTGCGCCCGCGGCCTGATCGCCCGCGCCAGCGACAACAGGAGTGCCCGCGCGAAGTCCGGTCTTTTCCGCGCCGGTCGCGCTGACGCGTGCGCAAATTTCTGGCGATTCGTGCAGCGAGGGAAGAAGCTCGCGATCGATTCCTGCCGCCGCGAGCATTTCGCCGGACCACTTTCGATTTGCAACGTCGAGCAAAAGAGTGCCCGAAGCATCTGCAACATCGGTCGCGCGTTCGCCGGTGAGCTGAAATCGCGCGTAATCTTTCGGCAGCATCACCGAGCGCACACGCGACCAATTCTCAGGTTCGTGCTCGCGAACCCAAAGCAATTTAGTCAG
>DASTCZ010000246.1:0-20940 GCA_035710585.1 Candidatus Acidiferrales bacterium
GCCGTGGCGCGGTATCTCGAAAAGCGCGGGCTCGGGTTTTTGTCGCGGGTACACGAAAAGCCCGACGCGAAGAAAGTCCTGGAGTTCGAGGAACTCGCGCACGCGTTCGGGTATTCGCTCGGAGTGCCGGGCCTTGCCGAGCGGCGCGTCCGCGTGCAACACGGCAGTGTGGTGCCGAAAGGCCGGCCGGGCCGCAGCGGCAAAGGCAGCCGCGAACGCCCGATGTTTGTCGATTTGCCGGGCGGCGAAATTGCGATTCGCCCCGAGCACTATCAGCGGCTCACCGCGAAGCTCGCGGGCAAGCCGGAAGAGCGCATCGTTTCGTACCTCATGCTGCGCTCGCTGAAGCAGGCGCGCTATGCGGCCGAGGCGCTCGGCCATTTTGCGCTGGCGTTCACCGAGTACGCGCATTTCACTTCGCCGATTCGGCGGTATCCGGATTTGATCGTGCACCGGGTGTTGAAGTGGGCGCTGGAGCATGATGCAACAGGCGCGCACCGCGGCGAAGAGGCCGGCCCCTATAAGGAGCCCGAATTGGAAGCCATGGCCGAGGAAACTTCGGAGACCGAGCGCCGCGCGGTTGCGTCGGAACGCGAGCTGATGGATTGGAAGACGGCGCAATTCATGGAAAGCAGGCTCGGCGACGAATACGATGCTCTGATTATTTCAGTGCAGAAATTCGGATTCTTTGTCGAGCTCACGCAGGTCTTCGTGGAAGGGCTGGTTCCCATCAACCGGCTCGAGGAAGAAACCGGGGAACGCTGCCAGTACCGTGAACGCGATCACGCCATCGTCGCATTTGGGCGAGGCGGAAAAACTATCGAGTGGCGTTTGGGCGATCGCGTGCGCGTCGTCGCGGAACGGATCGATCCACTGCGCCGGCGAGTGGAATTCGGCCTCGCGGAATCGGAATAATCGGCGGGCAGCTATTCGGAAGTTGCGCGGACCAGATTTACTTTGCGCAGCTCGCGCGCAAACAGAGGGTTGTCGGGGAATTCAACTACCAATGCTGCGAGTTCGGTCCGGGCCACGTCGGGCTGCTTTTCGCGCAACGCCGCAAGCGCCAACAGGAGCCGCGCAAACGGCCGCAGATATTCTCCCTTTTCGGCAGCGATGCGCAGCTGGTCCATGCCTGCGTTGCGATCTCCGTGAATTCCGCCGAACCATAGAAACGCGCGCTTGTATCCCGGCAAGCAGCCGATGATGTAGTTCCCCGCCCCGAGCGGCAGATAGGCGTCGGCGCGATCGGGAGCGACGGCGAGGAGCTTGTCCGCGTACTGTTGCGCTTCCTTCATGTTTTTCAGCGAATCCATCTGGTGACGCTCGATCACGCACTGGAAATCGCCGGTCATGCCGTCGGCCATGCTCAAAGCAAGGAGCGAATCGGGATCGTTTGCGTTCGATTTCAATCGAGCCTGAGCGAGTTTTCGCGCCTTTTCGATCGCGGCGAAAAAATTCTTGCGGCGCTCCGGGTCCGGAGTCATGGGCTTGCCGTCGAGCAGTTTCTTGTCGTCCAGAAAAAATTCAGAGGTCAGCACGCCTTGCGCAAAGAATTCTTCGAAGAGGTAACTGGCAGCCTCGGCCGACGGCCCCAGCGGGTTTTCCGGCTGGCCGGCTTCAAAGGCCGCGATTCTGTCCCTCGCATCCTGGAAGTGCAGCCCGTAGAGAAGAGAAAACGCGTTCCCGAGCGACGGTCCGGCGGTGACGATCGGCCGCTCTTCCTGCGCGCGAGCCGCAGGCGCGCCCGCCAGGACTACGAGCGCACAAACTAGCAAGTGCAGCCGCGGATTGGGACGAGACTTCATCGGTAAGAATTAGATGCCATTTTCTGTCGCAATGGCCGCGCGACGGGATACCGGCGGCGCGGTATGCCGCCGCCCGGTTTTACGCTACCGCGGTTTCAATTGCAATGTCTATGCTTTTGGATGCGGGTGGTGCGCCAGATTCCACCCTTGCGGTGGAAAAGGAATGTCATTTATTCGTCAAAGCTTTGCGCGTGGATTCCAGCGTGAATTGCAGCGATTCGCGCGGAATGCTGGTAACGAACGGGCCGATCAGCCAGCCGAGGCCCGCGGGAATGTCTCGCGTCAGTGAGACCGATTCGCACCGCACGTAAACGCCGCCATCTCGCTGCTCAAAGCGCCAGTAAGCGTTGATTCGCCACAAATAGCCTCCGCCGTCGCCGGCGGCAAGATCGCGTTCTCGAGCCGTGCCCGGATCAGCGACTTCACGAACGCTTGTCGAAACGCTCTTGCTCGCGGCATGTGTGGCGTCGATTCGCGTGTAGCGGACGTCGTGCTCGGTATCGAGCACCACGGTGATTACTTTTTTTCTGCGGAAGCGCAAAAAGATGTGGAAGTCGTCGCCACTTCGCGAAATCGTCCGCGATTTTTCGACCTCAGGCGCGTAGATGACGCTCTGCCGGTCGTAGTCCTGCAGCAGCTGCAACGCCGCATCCAGAGTGGCGCCGGGAATGAAGATCACTCCTGTCCAATGGTGGATTATGCCGTTTGGGCAGTCGATGCGATGGCCGGCGTCGAGAGTCTCCAGCTTTTCGATTTTGACTTCGCCGCGCCTGAGCGCTGCGTAGGCATTGGCAACGTTTCCGCGCGCCCCCGTCTCGTTTGAGACGAACGGGGCATTTTCCGCGATCTCGGCGGAAATGCGCTTTTCAGTAAGCGCGACGTATTGATCGAAGGCCGAGACCGTCTGTGGTTTGAGCGCGCTCTCAATTCCTGGGCTCACAGGGCGTCTAGAGTTGGCAGGCTCCGGTGAACGCACGCCCGCTACAAAAAGCGTCGGGAGAAGCAGGCCGATGATCAGCGCCTGATATCGCAACCTCGTACCCCTTGTCCTGCAATTCGGCCAATTGCACCTGCCAGAATACTCTGGCAGGGCTGCGCTCTATTTGCGGTGATTCTAAAAGGCTTACGTAGGCACTTCGCAAGTTTCAACTGGTTAGAGGAGCAATCGGAAGGCCAGACTGCGCAGCAAAGAAAACGGGGCGGCATGGCTGGTTTGCCGCCCCGTCGAACTTTCCCGGTGAACCCAATCGCCTGGAAGAGAGAGGTTTCCAGGCGCTGATTCAGCGGGTTGGGTACTCGCTTACGATCCCGTTTTGCGGGATCGTCGTCCCCGCAGCGCAGCGCCCAACCCGTGATGAGATGTTAGGGTCGGCGCGCAATTCCGGCAATGAACCGAAAGAGTCAAAGAATTGGGTACCCTGGTCATAGTACTCGACTGAATCCCGGAATTGCCCTGAAGTGTGCGTGCTGGAATCAAGCCGCGCACTATTCAGGAGGTCTCGCGCGTATCGAGGTCTCGCGCGTATAAAGGGCTAACGCACGCGCTGTGCATGGCGTCTGCTACAATGCAGCGCTTCGCAAGATGCTGAGGGGAGGGTGGGATGAAAACGAAGTCACTGGGAAGCACGATCAGCGCGCTGGCGCTGACCGTCGCACTCGCGGGAGTGATCGTCGCGGCGCGCGCTCAGGCCAATACCGCGCAGTCGGCTGCGCCCGCTGGCGGCCAAACCGCGCAAACGGCCGTGGTCACCGCTGGACAATCGCCGCGATTTAAGAACCTCCAAGTGCTGAAAGATATTCCTGCGGATCAGCTCGTTCCGACGATGCAATTCATTTCTGCATCGCTCGGGGTGGACTGTGATTTTTGCCACGTCGGCCAGACCAACGGGCAGAACAATTTCGATAAAGACGACAAACGGCCGAAGACCACGGCCCGGCACATGATCCAAATGCAGATGGCCATCAATAAGGACAATTTCAACGGCAATACTCAGGTCACCTGCTATTCGTGCCATCGCGGCTCGAACGATCCCGTCGGCGTACCGGCGGTCATGGAAGCGGATATGACTTCGACGCCCCGCGAGCCGGCTGCCAGCGCGGCGCCTGCGAATCCGCCGAGCGTCGATCAAATCATCGACAAGTGGGTGCAGGCTTCTGGCGGAGTGGACGCCATCAACAAAGTCAGCTCGCGCGTGGAAACTGGAAAGCTCATCGCCAATAACGGAACGCAGAGCGTGGAAATTCTTGCGAAGGCGCCGAACAAGCGCATCTCGATTGTCCACACGGACCGGGGCGACAGCCCGACCGCTTACGACGGAAACGGGGGCTGGCTCGGCCTTGGGGCAAACGTGCGCGATATGACGGCACAAGAGGCCGCTGGAGCGCGCATGGACGCCGTTCTCCATTTGCAGACCGACATCAAGCAGACGCTCACTCGTCTGCGTGCCACGCGGCCAGACAAGGTCGATGGCAAGGAGATGTACACAATCGCAGGAACCACGCCGGAGGGATTGCAGGTGCGGATGTACTTTGACGAGCAGTCAGGGCTGCTCACGCGGATGGTGCGCTACACGCCGACGCCTCTTGGCCGGATGCCGGTGCAGGTAGATTATTCCGACTATCGCGACGTGAACGGCGTGAAGGTCGCTTACAAATGGACGCTCGCGCGACCGCAAGGCCGTTTCTCGATTCAGCTCGACGATGTGAAGCAGAATGTTCCCGTTGACGATTCAAAGTTTACGAAGCCGGCTGCTGCTGCGGCGAATCCGGGCGGGTCGTTCTAGTAGCAGCAGCGGTTCGCAAGACGCCTCAAATTACGAAAGGCCCCGCGGAGATCGTCTTACCGGGGCCTTCTCTCATGCCGCGAGCTTTTTAACTCACCCAATTTTCGACCGAGAGCCCTTCAATCCGGCGAAATTCCCGTTCGTTATTGGTCGCCAGCGTTAGTCCAAGCGCGCGCGCGTGCGCCCCGATCCACAGGTCATTATTGCCGATCATCTTTCCTCGTTTTTCCAGCGCCGCGCGAATCTGGCCATAAGCCCGGCCAGCTTCCTCGCCGAGCGTTGCAACCGGAACGTCTTGCAACAACTCCGCCAGAACGGAAAAAGCCTTTTCGCGCTGCAGGCTTTTGACCGCGCCATAGCAAAGCTCGCCATAGGTGATCGCGGAGATCACGACCTCGCCGGGCTTTAGCGCAGAAAATCGCGCGACGAGTTTTGCGGGTTGGCTTTTCGCGATGTAGATGCAGATGTTCGTATCCAGCATGTAGCGCGCGGTCATAGGCCGCGGCGTTTCTGGGGGCGTGTGTCTTTGCGGCCCGGCTTCATGAAATCCTCCGGCAAGCTCGCAAGCGCCGAGACCACGCACCGCAAATTGCGTTTCGGTTCACGGAGCACGATTTCTCTGCCGCGCCGGAAGATTTCGACTTCTGCGACGCGGAATCGGAATTGCTTGGGCAGACGGACTGCCTGGCTATTGCCGGACTTAAACACACGCGCGGTGCTCATCAGCAACTCTCCTCAGCAATATAAGTATATACGCTATGTATATACAGGCAAGGACAAATTGAGCAGAGGCGAATGTCCGGCAACGCCTTTGGACCGCGTTGTGAACTGCGTTTGCTGCTGTGATTGGGGCGCAAATGAAAAACGCGCAGCCCGGGCAGGGGGGAAAGACTGCCCGGGCCGCGTGGGAGGATACCAACCGCAATCAGCGAGTCCCGCCAATTGCGGTTGGCGGTGGTTCAAGCTTTCACGATCACCTTTGCCGTCATACGCGGGTGAATCGCGCAGTAGTAGTCATAGGTTCCCGGATCGGCGAAGGTAAACGAGAATTGCTGATCCGTGTCGAGCGTCGGTGATTTGAATTTCCCTGTGGTGCTCACGACGTTGTGCGGCACGTCGTCTTTGTTCGTCCAGGTCAACTTCGTTCCGGGCGCGACGGTGATGTCGTCCGGAGCGAAGCTGAAGTTATCGATCACGACTTCATTCTTTCCCGCGGCGGGAGCGGCCATCGATGCGGGTTTCTTTTCCATGGACATGCCTGCCATCGAGTCCATCGCCATAGCCGCGCCTCCGGCCAAGTTCGAATCCATCACGGCGAGCATGTGCGAGCCGCGCGCGAAGTTCACTTCCGTGATCCCCAGCACGCTGCGCAATTTATCGTCGGGCACCTTCATCGGCCCGGGCGACGGCGCGGTTCCGGGCGCGGGTTGCGGGAACGCTGTGGACATCGCGGTGTGGAATGTGACATTGCCTTCCACTTTCTGCATGATCTGATGAATGTGCCCGTTCAAAACGGAAACTGAGCCGAAGCGCTTCAAATAGCTCAGCGCTTGCGCGGAATCGTCGGTGCCCCAGCCCCACTCCGGATACACGGCCCAAAGCGGAATGTGAGCGAAGACGACGATGGGAGTGCTGGCCGACAGGTGCTTCACGTCTTTTTCGAGCCATTCCAGCTGGTCGTGGCCAAGATTTCCCATGCCACCAGGTTTCAGGTCGGCCACGTTGACGAGGCCGACGAAATGCGCGCCGCCGCGATCAAAGGAGTACCAGCCCTTGCCCGAGGTGCCCTTGCCGTAGCGCTCGAGGTACTGCGCCCCGTTATCGCCGATGAAATCGTGTTCGCCGGGGACGTAAAACACCCGCTCGGCGGACGTGCCCTTCAGAATCTGTTCGGCAGTATCGAATTCCGAAGGCTTTGAAAGGTGGCTGATGTCGCCGGTGTGCAGAATGAATGCCGGCTTCGCCGCGCTGGCGTTGATTCGGCTCACGGCTTCGAGCAGCGTCTTGCTGACGTCCGGATTCGCGGGCTTGTCGAAGCCGATGTGGCTGTCGCTGATCTGAACGAAGGATAGCTCCGCTCCCGCCGCAGCTTTACCCAGCCCGGAGAGATTTGCAGGATCCATTGCGTAGGATTTCAGCACGCCTCCCTTGAGCGCCCACAATACGCCTGTGCCGGCCCAGGCCATGCACTGCAGAAAACCGCGCCGGTCAACCCCATCATTCGATTGATCTTTGTCGATATACTTCGCCATCAAAGAGTTCCTCCGCCGGATAAGACCGTGGAATGGCGGCGCGCATTCCCGGCGGAGGCGGGGAAAACGGACCGGGAATAAAAAGGCGGATTTGGAGTCTTATAGAGATTCTGAGAGCAGGAACTGCACTTGGGCACTGAATCCGACCGCGAACGGTTCGAGCAGCTCGTGCTGCCGCACCTCGACGCCGCCTACAATCTGGCGCGCTGGCTGGTGCGTTCTCCGCACGATGCCGAAGATATGGTTCAGGAATCGATGCTGCGCGCGGTGCGGTTCTTCAGCAGCTTTCGCGGAGGCGATTCGCGCGCGTGGCTGATGACAATCGTGCGCAACTGTTGTTATTCGTGGCTGGGGCGCAATCGCTCGGCCGATCTCGCGGAAGAATTCGACGAGACGGCGCATTCACCCGCGCAGCCAACTCCGGAATCGGACGCGGTCGCTTCGGGAGAAGCAGTGCGTTTGCGCAGGGCGCTCGAGGAAATTCCGGCGCAATTCCGCGAGGCAATTGTGCTGCGCGAGTTGGAAGGCATGTCGTACAAGGAAATTGCACATATCACGGGCGTATCCATCGGAACGGTGATGTCGCGCCTGTCGCGAGCGCGCGACCGCCTGCGGACTGTTTTGACTCACGAGGCGAATCCTTCCGCTGAGCGGCGGGGCGCCGTTCCTGGAATCGTGGAGGGAGTCGCGCCATGACCTGCGCGGAAGGCTTGAAGCTACTGGACGGATATTTTGACGGCGAACTCGATCTGCGCAGCACTCTCGAGGTGGAAGATCACCTTCGGGGGTGCGGCGCGTGTTCAAGCGTAATGAATAGGAATCAAACTTTGCGTAACGTCTTCGCTGCTCCCGAACTGCGGTATTCGGCGCCGCCGGAACTTACCGGCGCCGTGCGCGCGCAAGTGGCGGCAGCATTTTCACCTCAGGCGTCCAGAGAGCTTCATCCGAAAGCTACGCGGCGCGAGCGGCGCGCGTGGTTGCAATGGGCTCCCGCGTTTGCCTTACTGCTAATCTGTGCGGGTCTCTCCTGGCAGGTCTGGACGCTGCGGCAACAGCACGTGAGTTCCTCGCTCGCGGATGAAGCCATTTCCGAACACATCCGTTCGCTGCTGCCGGGCCATCTGAGCGATGTGGAATCCACCGATCAGCACACGGTGAAGCCGTGGTTCGACGGCAAGCTCGATTTTTCTCCACCGGTGCAGAATTTTACAGCGCAAGGATTTCCGCTTGTGGCCGGCAGACTCGACTACCTCGATCATCGCCCGGTTGCCGCGCTCGTGTATGAGCGCCGAAAGCATATGATCAATGTTTTCGTGCGGCCTGCGCCGGGCGAAAACGACCGCGAAGAGACGCTGACCGCGGAGCGCGGGTATAACGCACTCGCCTGGACGAAGAGCGGAATCGACTACGTTGCGGTTTCCGATCTGAACGTGACGGAGTTGCGGCAATTTACGGCAATGCTGCGCGCGCCGGATGCCGCGCCTGCACACTGATCGTGGCAGTGAATCGCCACGAAAGAGCTCACGGCTGCGGCGCCGGTCTTGGCACTCTGAGGTGAAGCGTGATGTTCAGCTTCGCCGCCGGTTTCAAATTGATGTCGCGCTCCCAATCCGAAGTCAGCAGCGGCGATTCTGCGCGCAATTCGTAAATTCCCTGCTTCAAATGACGGAAAACGAAATGGCCGTTGTCGTCGGTTTTTGTGCCGTGCGGAGCTTCGCCGTCCGCGGGCTGTAAGAACACGACCGCGTGCAGCGCAGGTTTTCCGCTCTGGGTTTCGACATTACCTTCGATGACCGCGGTTCGCGGGTCTTTCTTGCTCTGCGCGGACATGGGTCTGGCCGCGAATGCGAGCGCGCCGAGCACACACGAGATGAGCAGCAGTTTGCGCATATTCTCCCCGGAGAGACGCTTCCTTAATTCTAGGGAGAGATTGGACGCGCAATCCGCGGCGAAGTACCAGCGTGCCGGACGCGACATCGTCCTTCCGTACAGTTCAGGCGCCAGCCGCAATGCGTTCTTTTTGTTCGAGTTCCACGAGCTCCGCGAGCGAGCCGACAGTCCAATCGGGAGTGACGGTAACTCCAGGATCGCGCGCCGCGCCGAATTCTCCGCGCGGACTTGGCCGGCGAATCCATACCGAGGCGAGACCGAGCCTCTTGGCCGGGACGTGGTCATGAAACAGGCTCTGCGCGACGTGAAGGACCAGCTCCGGCGCTGCGCCGAGGGAAGCGGCCACTTCCAACGCCCGATGAAACATGCGCAGATCCGGCTTATACGCGCCGACTTCTTCTGCGGTGACGATGGCGTCAAACTCGACGCCGAGCTTTTTCTGAGATTTCGCGAATGAGTCGCGATTTACATTGGAAACGATCACGAGTTTGTGCCAGCGCTTCAATTGTGTGAGCGCTTCCGGAGAATCAAGAAACGCGGGCCAATCGCCGACGGACGCGCCGAGCGCCTGCGCCGCGGCCGGATCGGGCGGCGCCCCGAATGAAGCGGCGATGCGCGCATGGGCGTCGCGCAGAATTTCCGGATAGAGCGCGCCGGGCCGCGCAGCCTGCGCGGTGCTTTCCGCATCGGCGAACGCCGCAAGCAGGGTGGAATCATCGGCCGCGATTCCCTCGCCGTTGGCCCACGGACGAAGCACAGACAGAATGCCGGTCTCCCAGTCGATGAGCGTGCCGTAGCAATCGAACGTCAGCACGCGAAAATCGCGAAGTTTCATGCGCATTCACTCGCGATCAACACCTACTAAATCGACGATTCATCCGCGCTGCGGCCGTAGATCACCGGCACGGGCACGTCGAGCAGGCGCAGATAAACGGACAGTTGTCCCCGATGATGATAGATGTGATTGCACACTACCGAACGCAACACACCCGCGCGGGTTCGGTTGATGATCGGTTTTCCTTCCGCCAACAGGCGCCAGCTGCCCTTCGCGGAATCCGGCGACATATTTTGAATGCAGGCTTCCATATCGCGAACGCCGGTCTCAAACGTGTCCATGATTTCCTGGACGCTCGCAGGCTGCGTGGGACCAGTTGGCGAGAAGCGGGCCTCGACGGTCTCCTGCTGCAATCCCTTCGCGAGATTGCGCGGAACGGCGGCGATGTGCAGGGCGAGCTGGCCGAGCGACATCGACTTGGCGTGCGGCTTCCACGAAAGCTTGTCCTCGGGAACGCGCTCGAGCACGCGTTTTGTTGTGGCAGCCTCCTCGCGAAATTCGGCAAGCAAAGGCTCAAAGTCTGGCAGCATGGTTTCCTCCGGCGGAATTGGATGTGTCGGGAATGTGTTTGAGTGCACAATTTAAGCGAAAATCTCCGCCTTCGTCCACGGCACTCGAGGCCACGAAACGCCTCGCTCCGGCGAACTCGCGCCGAGAATCAAACACGTGAAATCACGGCGCGAGATGACAATGGCAGGAGCAATCCAATAGAATCGCGAAGCTTATTTTGCGCGTTTGTCCGGGCTGAAACACGCCGCGCAAAACTCAGAATTGGGACCGAGCGGAAAGCATCCGCTGCAAGGAGACTGGATGTCCCGCAGGATTGCGGCAAAAATTACGGGAATTTCATGCTATGCGCCGCCGCGCGTGGTGACGAACGACGACTTGGCGAAGCGAGTCGAGACGTCTGACGAGTGGATTCGCACGCGCACGGGAATTATCGAGCGGCATTACGTCGATCCGGGCGTGGCGACTTCGCACATGGCCACGGAAGCGGCGCGGCAACTGCTGACGGAAAAGGATATCGATCCGAACTCCATCGATCTGATCATTCTGGCGAGCGTGACGCCCGACATGTTTTTCCCCGCGACCGCGTGCCTGATTCAGGACAGGCTGGGGGCTTCGAACGCCTGGGGATTTGATCTTTCAGCAGCCTGCTCGGGATTTGTTTACGCCTTAACCGTTGGCGCGCAATTCGTGGGCGCGGGAACGCACAAGCGGGCGCTGGTAATCGGCAGCGACACGATGAGTTCTATTCTGGATTTTCAGGATCGCGCAACTTGCGTGCTGTTTGGAGACGCGGCCGGAGCCGTGCTCGTGGAGCCGGCGCAGGATGGCGAGGGGATTCTCGATTTCATGCACGACGTGGATGGTTCCGGCGGCTGCCACCTCTACATGCCGGGAGGCGGATCGCTGAATCCCTCGTCGCACGAAACAGTCGAAAAGAGGATGCACTACGTCCACCAGGAGGGCCAGCAGGTTTTCAAATACGCGGTGCGGCGGATGGCAGATACCGCGGCGCAACTGCTGGAGCGGAACGGACTGACCGGCGATGACATTTCAGTTGTGGTGCCGCATCAAGCCAACTTGAGGATTATTCGCGCGACGCAGGAACGCATCGGCGTGCCGGACGAAAAGGTGATGGTGAATATCGACCGCTATGGAAACACGACCGCGGCGACGATTCCTTTAGGGCTGTGCGACGCGGTGGAATCCCAAAAATTGCGGAAGGGCGATTTGGCGCTAATCGTGGCCGTCGGCGCGGGCTACACCACCGGAGGTATTCTAGTAAGGTGGGCTTATTGAAATAAATGGCGGGGCTTTTGGCCCCGCCGTTAGTAGTGCTGCTGTTTGAGCGATTTAGATCGATCGGATCGCGGCCGCACAAGCCAAATTGCTTTCGAGGCGCTGGCCGACGAGCACGGCGACGTAGCGCGAGCAGGTGCTCATCTCGGAGCTAGCCCAACGCGCCGCCGCAGGAAGTGACGATTTCGCAAGCTTGCTGATGGCTGCCATCGCCGAATAGTAGACCTGAAGCGCCGTGAGATTTCCGGCTGGGCCTTCAAGATCGGGCGTCAGGCGATGCAGGCTCAGGAGCGCGCCGAAGTCCTCGCCAGCCGGCGCTTTATGATCCAGGCCGGCGGCTTCGCACACGCGGTCGGAGACCGGCTGTGCCGCGATGCCTGCCACCAGGGAGCGCCAGTAATAAAGGCCGAACTGGGCCATGGCGGCAACTGAGAGCGTTAGTAGAAGTATGCTGAACATGGTGTTCGCTAGTCGTCGCGTTCGGGTACTAGTATCGCCGCTGCACCTGCGGACCACAATGGGCCATTGGTACTACGACTTTGAAACCTTCGATAAGCTGGCCCGCCGTTCCCAAATCAGGGTGTTGGTATAAAGCTGTGCGAAGCGCCCGAAGCTGAGAACGGACGCGATGAGGACGAAAATTGAATGGTTCCACATCGCACGATATAGATAGCAGCGGCGACTGAAATCGAACAATAGCCGCGAAGTACCAAAGGACAGGTAGCTCGGGCTTTAAGTGTGCGGTAAATACCTTATTATCAGCAAGGTGGAGGGTATGTGAACGCTACGTGGATGGGCTTAATCGCTGCGATTTCCTTGACTTTGGGCCTCCCAGTTAACCATGAGGGCGGCAGCCTTTCTCGCGATGAACGAGTTGGGGTGGGCCAAGCGAATCCTGCGGCACAGAGGCGTCCGGAAGCCGCAATTCGAGAGCTGCTGGATCGCCAAGTCGAAGCGTGGAATCGCGGCGACGTTGAGGCGTTTATGGCGGGGTACTGGCGGTCCGACGAGACATCTTTTTCCGGAACAAATGGCGTGACTCGTGGATGGCAGGGGCTGCTCGACCGTTACAAGCGGAATTACCCAGACCGGAAAACGATGGGAACGTTGCAATTTCAGAAGCTCGAGATCACGCCCCTGTGCGCGGACGCAGCTATGATTCTGGGAGAATGGCATCTGCAGCGCGAAAAACCCGTCGGAGGAGTGTTCACTCTTGTCGCGCGGAGATTTCCAGAAGGCTGGAAGATCATCCACGATCACACCGATTCGGTCGTTCCACAAAATCAGTGAAATCTTCGTTGAGCAATTATCGAGTTCGATTTGAATAAGCGACGCGCGCTCGCGGTGCTCTTTCTGGTCGCGCTGGCGAGCGCGATCTATCTTGGCATGGTGAATTCGCCGTCGATGGAAGACGAGGCGGATTGCGGGCACGCCATCGCGTCGCGCGAACTCCTCGAAACGCACGACTGGGTCATCCTGCACATCAACGGAATTCGCTGGCTGGAAAAGCCGCCGATGCTTTTTTGGGCTGGGGCCGCGAGCTATAAGCTGCTTGGCGAAAGCGTGGCCTCGGCGCGGCTGCCGGTAGCGCTTTCGGCGGTGCTGCTGGTCCTGCTGATATACGAATTCGGGCGCCGGTGGTTTGGCGAGCGCGCGGGATTTTATGCAGCGCTGATTTTTTGCACCAGCTTCGGCGTATTTCTGTACACCCGCACGATGATTGCGGAATCACTCTACGCGCTGGAGTTCACCGCCCTCTTCTATTTATTTCTGCGCGGGTGGGAAGGCTCGCTGCCAATTCGCCGGGCCTGGTGGGGCGCCGCCGCGTTGATGGCTGCCGCGACCCTCACGCGAGGGCTCATTGGCGCGATATTTCCGTGCGCGGCGATATTTCTATTTCTGGTCGTTACCGGCGGATGGCGAAGGTGGCGAGAGCTGCCGCTGATTTCGAGCGCGATCGTTTTTCTCGCCCTCGCGGCGCCGTGGCACATTCTCGCGGGTATGCGCGCACCGCATTTTTACTGGTTTTATTTTCTCAACGAGCACATCTATCGCGCGATTCAAAAGCGCGTGCCGCAGGACTACGCCGCGGTGCCGCGGTGGCTTTGGTGGCCGGAGCATCTGGTGTGGTTTTTTCCGTGGAGCGTGTTCCTGTTTTACGCGCTCAAGCAATTGCCGCATTTCGCTTTCTGGAAGCGGCCCATTCGCTCGGATGCAGCCGCGGAATTGCCGAAAGCCTCGCGGAACTATGTGGAACCGCGGCTTCTGCTTTTTTTCTGGGCGGGCTTCATTTTATTTTTTTTCACCGTGAGCTCGCGCCTCGAGTATTACAGCTTCGGC
Source organism: Candidatus Acidiferrales bacterium (assembly GCA_035710585.1). Classification (GTDB taxonomy): domain Bacteria; phylum Acidobacteriota; class Terriglobia; order Acidiferrales; family UBA7541; genus DASTCZ01. Next base: position 13,712 of record DASTCZ010000246.1, read on the forward strand.
GCATGGCCCGCGATCGCGTTGCTTCTGGGGGCGGGGCTGGCTGATGCCGAGGTGGAGAATTCTTCGTGGTTACGCCCGCTGAATGCCTCCTTGGCCCTGCTCGGCTTGGTGATGGCGGCGGCACTCGGCACATTAATTTGGTTGTCGAGAGGAGTCAGCGTCAGCGGCGATATCGCAAGCGTTTTGGGCTCGAGACCTGAGCAAGATTACCGCACGGCAATGGCTTCGGTGGCTGACATAAGCGTGCGGACGTTCGCCGCGCTTCGCTGGCCTGCAGCGGCGGCGGGCGTCGTGGTGCTGGTCGGATTTGGGATCGCGTATTTGTTTCGCGCGCGTACGAGGCATTTCGCGGCAACATTGGCGCTCGCCCTGACCGCGGCCGGCTTTCTTTTTGCCGCGGATGGCGCTCTCCACAAATTCGATCCGTTTATTTCGTCACGACTGTTAGCGGCGGAGCTGTCAAAAGCAGCGCAGCCAGGAGATCAGATCGCAACGTACGGAGACTTTTACGGTGCGTGCAGCGTCAGCTTTTATCTGCACCAGAAGCTTTGGATGTGGAATGGCCGATATTACGGGCTGGCGTTTGGCTCGAATTATCCGGATGCTCCGCAGATTTTTCTGGACGACGCTGCGTTCAACAATTTCTGGAAGGGCGGCGAGCGCGTGTTCCTCGTTGTGCCGCCTACACACCAGCGGGAAGCCTTGCAGCGGCTGCCGCTCGGTGCCGCGTATATCTTTGCCGAGAGCGGAGGGAAGACCGTATACGTCAATCGCCCGATGGCGCCCGGTCAGCCGAGTGTGCAGGCTCTTCAGGACAACCAACGCGCCGCAGGTCTGGCCTCCGCGAAATAGAAGAACGAGTTTTAGGACTGAGGGTTGAGGTGTTTTAGCGGAAAGCCCGCCCAGGTGTTGGCGATGCCGAGCACTTCTCGGATTACGTCGAGCCCGCCGGCTGTGGTGCGCCACCAATGAGCGGCGTCGAAGGAATCAAATGGCGTGCCGTGAACGGTCACAGCGGGATCGGCGCCGACAACTTTTTTCCAAATGAGACGCGTGCGCCTGGTGTGCGCTTTGGAAGTGACGATGACGACGCGATGCAGATTCTCCGCGCGCGCCGCTTTTGCGATTTCCTCGACTTCGTCCTGCGTATTGACGATGGGATCGTCGAGCACACGGATCTTTTCGAAGGGGACGCCGAGCTTGATCAAAACGGTCTGATTGTAAAAAGGTTCGCCGATGAAATCGATGCCCAGAGAGCGGAGTTCGGCGGAGGCATCGGCAGGACGAGTGATCCACACTTCCGAGACCAGTCCCTGGCGAAACAGTTCAGCCGCTTCCCGTGCGCGATCCGGCATGCGTCCACTGAGAACGACGGCGACATCGGAGGGCTGTAGGGGATCCTCGACGACGAGCCATTTTCCTGCCTCACGGAACAGAAATATTGCGAGACCGCCGACGAGAATTGCTGACGCGAGGAGCCAGATCCACGCTTTGCGATACCAAGGTCGCCCTGCCTTCGCTGCAGAAGCGGGCGGCGTCGCGGGAATAGCCGGGCGCGGCACGGCGACGGGCCGGCGTTGTCCCGAGGAATAACTGAATATTTCTTGTGGCATCGCGGGAAGACCAGAATCGACGTGCATCGTACTCGCGCGACTGTGCAGGGTCAATTGCACGGTCAGAAACTCGCAGCAACGAATCTCTGCCGCAAGCGGCACGCGAGTTAGAATGACGCATCTGAAGCGTAGCGATGGGAAGGCGCTTTCCGGCATGGCGCCGGAAATTTTGAAAGAGGAAAAATCTTCATGCGTGCGGTGATCACAGGCGGGGCTGGATTTCTTGGATCGCATCTGTGCGACGCGCTTTTGGCGCGCGGTTGGGACGTCTTATGCGTGGACAATCTGATCACGGGTCAGGACGTCAATATTGCGCACCTGGCGTCGAATCCGCGATTTCGCGTCATGCGGCACGATGTGTCGCGCTATATCGACGTGCCGGGTCCGGTAGACGCAGTGCTGCATTTCGCTTCGCCGGCGAGTCCTGTCGATTACTTGAAGTTTCCGATTCCTACATTGAAAGTTGGAGCGCTTGGCACGCACAACAGCCTTGGTTTGGCTCTCGCAAAGAGGGCGAAGTATTTGCTCGCGTCTACTTCGGAGTGCTATGGCGATCCGGAGGTGAGCCCTCAGCCGGAGACGTACTGGGGCCACGTGAATCCGATCGGGCCGCGCGGAGTGTACGACGAGGCAAAACGCTTCGCGGAAGCGATGACGATGGCCTATCACCGCTCTCACGGACTGGACACGCGAATCGTGCGCATTTTCAATACGTACGGTCCGCGCATGCGATTGAATGATGGGCGCGCGTTGCCGAATTTCGTCTACCAGGCGCTGACCGGCCAGCCGATCACTGTGTATGGGGAAGGCAAGCAGACGAGAAGCTTCTGCTACGTGTCTGACCTGATCGAGGGAATTTGCCGGCTGCTGGAAGCCGACGAACATTTGCCAACGAATATCGGCAATCCGCAGGAGATCACCATTCTCGAATTCGCGGAGAGGATTCGCGAACTGACCAGCGCGAATGTCGAAATCATTTTCAAGCCTCTGCCGCAGGATGACCCGAAGCAGCGATGCCCGGACATTTCCAAAGCCAAACGCGTGTTGAAATGGACCCCAAAGGTGAATTTGGAGGAGGGCCTGAGGCTGACTCTCGAATACTTCCGCCAGCAAGTAAGCGCGGTGTCGTAGTCCCCCGTTTTGCCTTCCCGTTTGCGTAAGCTAACTGCGTGCGTGATAATTCGGCCTCGTCCGCTCCGCCTTGGAGCGTAATGCTCCGCGATTCTGCCGCGCCGCGGGCGAAGAAATTGGGAGAGTGCATGGCACGCACGCCGGGACTTTACGCCACGTTCGAGACATCGCAAGGCGATGTTGTTTGCAGGCTTTTCGAGAAGGAAGCTCCGAAAACGGTCGCGAATTTCGTCGGGCTCGCTGAAGGGACCAAGGAATTCACGGACGCGAAGACTTCGCAGAAGACGAAGCGCCCGTTTTACGACAATCTCGTTTTTCACCGCGTGATTCCGAAGTTCATGATCCAGGGCGGATGTCCGCTCAGCACTGGCACGGGCGGGCCCGGTTACAAATTCGAGGACGAGTTCCATTCCTCGCTGCGGCACGATAAGCCGGGAAAACTCTCCATGGCGAATTCCGGGCCGAACACCAACGGCAGCCAATTTTTTATCACCGTCGCGGCGACGCCGTGGCTCGACAATCGCCACACGATTTTCGGCGAAGTGATCGAAGGGCAGGAAGTGGCGAATGCAATTTCGAACGTGAACCGGGATTCCAGCGACCGCCCGCGCGTGCCGGTCGCGATCAAACACGTAAAGATCGAGCGCGTCTGAAGCGACCAATGATTTCCAACGTCCAGCTCTTTCGCCTCTTCAACGAACTGATTTTCGTTCTGCTGGGTGGGCTGGTGATCTGGGTTGGCGCGACGGGCCGATTTCTATTCAATCCGCGGCAGCCGACGTGGCTGGTGTTGTCCGGGCTGGTGATGTTTTTGGGCATCGCTGCGCTGGTGATGCGGCGCGCCGGCGCCGGAGTGCATCCAGCTGTTGCGATTGTGCGGGGCGTGTCGTTGATTCTCGTGGCGGCGATCATGGTCTCGATGGCGTGGGCTTCCTTTCGTATGATCACGCTGCTGATGATGCTAGCGGGAGCAGTGCTGGCGCTTCGGGGAGTTGTCGGTGGCGTGTTGGTGATGAGTGTTTCGCCGCGCTGAGCGCAGAGAGTTCGCATGGATCCAAACGCAAGAAAAAAGGCTCTGCGGATGGTCAGCTACGGACTGTACGTGGCGACCTCGCCTGAACCGGATGGAATGGCTGCGGGAACGATCAATTGGATCACGCAGTCGTCGTTCGATCCGCCGTTGATCGTCGCGGGCATCAAGCGCGATAGCGCGCTTTTCCGCGCGATCGAAACTTCGCGCGTGTTTGCGATCAACGTCGTGGGAAAAAGCCAGAAGGCCATGGCGATCAGCTTCTTCAAAGGCGGCGCAGTCGAGGGCGACAGGCTGAATGGTTACAAGATGCGCCCGGGCCAGACGAATTCTGCGATTCTCGAGGATGCACCGGCGGCATTCGAGTGCCGCGCGCTGGAAACGGTGCAGCGCGGAGACCACGCCATTTTTGTTGCCGAAGTCGTCGCGGCCCATGTACACAGCGATGAAGAACCTTTGACGTTGCGAGAGGCCGGATTCAATTACGCGGGATAGCTTCCCGCCGCAGCCATTCGAAACAATTAAGTCCTTATATTCGAGCGGTTTACCGACGACCCGATTCTCCCGCCGCCTTAGTCTAATAGGCACACAGTTCAGGAGGGTCGTGCCATGATGCTAACGAAACGCACAGCTCTGTTCCTTGCCGGGCCAATCGTGCTTTGCGGGTTGTTGGTCGCCGCAGCGGCCGTCAAGGTCAGCCGGTCCGAAGAAGTGACCGTTCCCGCAGGCACCGCAATTCACGTGCGGCTGGATCAGTCGCTCACGTCCGCGCAGAACAGGGACGCGGACACCTTCAGCGCGACGGTCTCCGAACCGGTGGTGCTCGACAACAAGACCGTCATTCCGGCAGGTTCCCGCGCAGAAGGAAGGGTGATCGAGGTGCGGCATTCCGGTCACCTGAAGGGCGTCGGCAGTCTGCAGATCGCGTTGAGCTCGGTCGAAGTGAATGGCCGGAACTATGATATCGAAACGACGGCCGCAGGACGGCGCGGCGGCAATCACAATAAGCGCAATCTCGGATTCATCGGTGGCGGCGCGGGCGGAGGAGCAATCATTGGCGCGCTGGCCGGCGGTGGAAAAGGCGCTTTGATCGGCGCTCCGATTGGCGCGGCGGCGGGCACGGCGGGTGCGTACCTTACAGGAAAGAAAGACGTGCGCCTAGCGGCCGAGACGCCGGTTACGTTTGAGTTGACGCAGGACGTGAAGATGCAAGCAAAGGGCTGACGCGCAAACCTGCGAAAACTCGCTGTACAATCCTCACCCAGCCCATTTCTTTCCCAACCTCTCCTTACACATTACTGTCAAGACATAAGGCGAACTGCGGTTAGGCGCCAGCATTCCGGGCGGAGAGTCCCACTCGAATTCAGAGGTTGCGCCCGCTGATTCGCTTGCTTAACATGTGCGCAATTTCTAGCCTGCTTCGCAGTCGAGTGAATTGCACCGGGCTGCCGATTCACAGACAAATCGCCGGAGGAGAGGAGCCGCTGATGTTCAAGGAATTTAAGGAATTTGCGATTCGCGGCAACGTGATGGATATGGCCGTCGGCATCATCATTGGCGCGGCCTTCGGTACGGTGGTGAAATCGCTGGTGGACGACATCATCATGCCGCCGATCGGCCGTGCTCTCGGCCACGTGGACTTTTCGAACCTTTTTATCCCGCTGAACAGCGAATCCTACCCGAGCCTCGCAGCCGCAAAAGCCGCGGGCGCGCCGACAATCAACTATGGAGTCTTCATCAACAACATCATCGCGTTTTTGATCGTCGCGTTCGCCGTATTTCTCCTGGTGAGGATGTTGAACCGCTGGACGAGCAAGCCCGCTCCGGCTTCCGCGCCGACGACGAAGGAATGCGCGTACTGCAAGGAGCAGATCGCGATCAAGGCGACGCGCTGCCCGCATTGCACGTCGCAGCTGCAAGCGGCCTAGCGCACAGAGAACGCGCTAGCCTTCGAGCGCGCCGCCGGCTCCGGACGGAAGCTGGATGGAGAATTTCGTGCGGGACTTTTCCCTGTGTGCGTCGAGCGCGAATTCGATCAGCTTCGTAATTAAGTCCCGATAGGAAATTCCGCTCGCCTCCCACAATTTCGGATACATGCTGATGGAGGTGAATCCGGGAATCGTGTTGATTTCGTTGAGATAGATCTTGCCGTTTTTGCGGTCGAGGAAAAAATCGACGCGCGCCATACCCGCGCAATCGAGCACTTGAAAAGCGCGGACAGCCAGCTCCTTGAATTTTTTCACCTGCGCGGGTTCGAGTTTTGCAGGAATTTCCAGTTTTGTGCCGTCTTCCAGATATTTCGCGGCGTAATCGTAGAATTCGCGATGAGGCAAAATCTCGCCGGGGATCGAAGCTGCCGGCTGGTCGTTGCCCAGTACCGCGACTTCGATTTCGCGTGCGTCGATGCCGCGTTCGACGACGATCTTCTCGCCAAATTCCGCGGCCGTGTTCATCGCCGGGCCGAGTTCGGATTCGCCGTGCGCTTTCGTCATTCCTACGGAAGATCCCAGCGTCGCCGGCTTTACGAACACTGGAAATTTCAGCTCTTCCAGAATTCTCGAGGTCACGTCTTTCGGCGCGCACTCCCATTCGCGGCGACCGCACGCTACGAAAGGCACAATCGGTAGTCCGGCATCGCGTAGCAGGCGCTTCTGAACGTCTTTATCCATGCCGACGGCCGAGCCAAGCACTCCGGCTCCGACGTAGGGAAGTCCCGCGAGCTCCAGCAAACCCTGCACCGTTCCGTCCTCGCCAAAAGTTCCGTGCAAAACGGGGAACACAACGTCCACGCGGAGTCCTCCGCGGGGCCGCTCATCGATAGGCACCAGCGCCGCTACATTCGGATCCGCGGAAAGCATCACCGGCTGGCCGCTCTTCAGCACTTCCGGCAGCATTTTTTGAGCCGCGCCCCCGGCAAACCACCGTCCGTCCTTGGCAATTCCAATCGGAACGGGCTCGAATTTGTCCGGGTCCATCGCGCGGATCACAGAAGCTGCCGACACGAGTGAAACTTCGTGTTCCCCCGAGCGGCCGCCGAATAGAACTCCCACACGCAATCTTTTCTTGGATTTTTCCATCGGGATTTCTGCAGCCCCTTAGTTACAAAATCTTTTTGCCGAGCCCCGAGCAAACCATTTCAACGCCGAGCAGAGCGGTCTTGTTGTGCAGATCGATTACCGGATTGATCTCCACGACTTCGAGCGAAACCATGGCTTCGCTATCGGCGATCATCTCCATCGCGAGGTGCGCTTCACGGTAGGTGACGCCGCCGCGTACCGGCGTGCCGACGCCCGGCGCATCGCTCGGATCGACGAAATCCATGTCCAAACTGACGGCGATGCCGTCGGTGTCATCGCTGGCAAAGCGGATCGCTTCGCTCATCACCTCGCGCATGCCGCGCTCGTCGATATCGCGCATGGTGAAAACGTGCACGCCGGAATCCTTGATGAGCCGGC
>DASTCZ010000247.1:0-10162 GCA_035710585.1 Candidatus Acidiferrales bacterium
CGCGTGAAAGCGTCGCGCACATATTCCGGCCGCAGCGTGCGCAGGTGCACCACCGTCGCGCCCGTCAAGAACGGCAGCACGAATCCCATCATGAAATCCACGACGTGATTCGTCGGCAATATGCTCAAGTAGCGCACGCCGGGATCGAAAGTGATCACCGACCCGATCGCCTCGCATTGCTCGAGATACGCCTCATGCGTCGCGACGCACCCCTTCGGCCTGCCTCCGGTCCCCGATGAGTACACGATCGACGCAATGTCGCTGCGTTTCCGCGGCACAAATGCCGGCGGAGTCTTCGCTGCCGCCTGAAATTCCTCCCAGCGCAGCGCACCGCCCAGCTCCGCGTTCGGCGGAGCCTCCGTGACCAGCACGGTGCCAATCGTGCGCGCAGCCGCTGCGCTGGCTTGCAAAATCGCGCGCCACATCGGGAATTCCACGATGAGCGTTTTCGCCCTCGAGTGCGCCAGCAACGCCAGGTGCTCCGCCGCAGTCAGCTTGTAGTCGAGCGGCACCAGCACTCCGCCCGAGAACGTGATGGCATACGCGGAAATCAGCCACTTCGACTGATTCGTCATGATAATGGCCGCGCGATCGCGTTCCGCGAATCCCCGCGTTTGCAGCGCGGCGGCAAGTTTCTCTGCCGCCTCACGAAACTGCGTGTAGGTGAACTTCGCCTTCTCCCGCTCGCGGTCGGATTCGGTCAGGCAGAGTTGCTCGCCCCAGCGGTCGAGCGCGTCGCGCAGCGCGGCGCCGAGGCTTTCGTATTGGCGCAGATTTAGAGTTCGCTTGGCCACAAAGTCACGAAAATCCGCGGAACAGTGGAACTTTGGAGTATGAATGGAAGGAATTTGTCCCGCAATATCGCGCCGCGGCCGTTGCGCTTTCCAGATTTCAGAATCGCGATTGGATGCGGCTCGCCAGAGTCCGGAAATCGCTCACGCCTTGCACCTCGTAATCCGGCAACTCGACGCCGAAATGCTGTTCGAGCCGCGTCAGCAAATCGAGCGCTTCCAGGCTGTTGATGCTCAGTTTCTTGAAAAAATCGTCGTCCGGCTGCAGCGATTCGCGGGGCACCTTGAAATGCTGCGCCGCGAGGTCCAGCACCTCGTTCGTCGTCTGATCCGCCGTCCTCATAATATCGAGCCTTTCTATATCTCACGCTGCCCGGCCGCTCTTGCGTGGCCGGATTTCTTTTAGCACCGTGGAGAGGCGCGACTGTGCCGCGCGGATTTCAAACGCCGTTTGCAGGTTCATCCAGAATTCCTCGCTTGTACCGAAAAACCGCGCAAGCCGGAGGGCGGTGTCCGCGGTAATCCCCCGCTTCTCGAGCACAATGTCATTCACCCTCGGAACCGGAACGCGGATTTGCTTCGCCAGCTCGTAAGCCGACATCTCCATGGGCGGCAGAAATTCCTCGCGCAAAATTTCTCCTGGATGGATTTTCCAACGACCTTTCTTCGTGACTCTTGATTTTGAACTCACAAACAAACCTCATGAGGGTACCTAGAATTATTGCCGAGGTGCGATCAAGGCAAATACGGCATCGCATCCTTGCTTTCCACGAATTTACGCATACCCTCCATCACCGCCGGACGCGACGCCAGCTCGCAAAATAGATCAATCTCCCGCATCAATTCCTCGCGCGGAATCGGCTTCACGAAACCCTTCGCAGCGATGCTCGTTCCGCGATCGAATTTCGCCGCTTGCGCCGCAGTCATCCGGGCCACACGCAGAGCTTCGCCGTCACCCACCACCTGGCTCGCCAGCCCGATGCTGCCGGCTTTTTGCGCATTGATGCTGCGACCGGTAAGGAGTAAATCGCGCACAATCGCGTTTCCCAAATCCCGTTTGAGCCGCGGTATGCCTCCGAACCCGGGAATCAGCCCGAGCCGCAACTCCGGAAAGCAAAATCGCGCCATCTTCCCGGCGACGATCAGATCGCAGGCCAGCGCCAGCTCGAATCCACCGCCGAAACAGACTCCTTCGACCGCTGCCATCGTAGTCAACGGCGCGGCATCGATTGCGTTCATCACCGCATGAATCCGGTGTAGAAAGTCGCGCGTCCCAGCCACGCGCGATTCCACGCTTAGTTCCTGCGACCTCTCATACAGCTCACGCAGATCCGCGCCCGCGCTGAATCCCGCCTTCAATGTGCTGTGAACAATGAGCGCGCTCGATTCCTGCGCCAGCCCGTCGAGCGCGGCCACGAATTGCTCGAGCTCTGCGAGCGTCTCCGAGCCGATCTCGTTTCCCGGCTCGCGATGCAGCTCCAGCTCCACCCAGCTCTCGATCACCGCCCACGAAATCGTTTTGCCTGAAAAGGACTTCATGCACTCTTCTCGCGATACATCATGCCAAGTTGCGCGGTGAAATGCGCGGAAATCGCATCACGCTTCAGTTTTCCGTTGGCCGTCAGCAGGCCGCCCTCCACCGTCAACACATTCGGTTCAATATGAAACGCGCGCACCTGCTTGTAATGCGGAAGGCTGCCGTTGACTTGGTCTATTGCCGCTTGCGCTTCTGTAGTCTGCACTTGTCCCGTCACCACAGCCACAAGATAGCTGCGCCCGTTGCCGATAAGCACTGCCTGCTGCGCTCCCGGAATCGCTTTGAGCAACTTCTCCTCGATCGGCTCCGGCGCAATATTGTGGCCTGAATTCAGGATGATCAGGTTTTTGATGCGCCCGGTGATGCGCCAGTTCCCATTCGCGTTCACTTCTCCCTGGTCTCCGGTATAAAACCATCCGCCTCGCAAAACCTTCGCGGTTTCCTGCGGACGGTTCCAGTAACCGCTGAAAACATTCGGCCCGCGAACGATGATTTCCTGATTTTCCGCGAGCTTCATCTCCATGCCAGGAATCGCGCTCCCCACCCAGCCCGGTTCTGATTTGCCCGGTACATCCATCGTGCAAATCGCAGTCGTCTCCGTGAGTCCGTAAACCTGCAGCACTTGAATGCCGAGCATGCCGAAGAACATCTGCGTATCGCGCGAAAGCGGCGCCGAGCCGCAAATCAATGCCTTCAAGTTCGCGCCGATCTTCTTGCGAATCGAAGGGAAAATCGCCGCTCTTGCGATTCCGAGCCACATCCAGCCGAACCGGTTCAGAGTTCCCGCTTCCTGCTCGAACCAGGATGTGCGCGCGCTGCCGAAGAGTTTTGCGATGGCGCCGCCGCGCTTGGCGATGTTTTCCTCGATTCCTCGCCGGACCCGCTCGAGCAGCGTCGGCACATTGAGGAAATAGTGCGGCTGCGCCAACTGCATCTCCGCTTGCAACCGGTTCAAGTCCATCGAAAGCGTCGGCAAGCTACCGCGTGATAAAAACGTGAGCAGTGCGATCCACGAAGCCGCAAAACAAAACGGCAAGTAGTGAAACACCCGCTCGGTGCCGGAATGCCCGCGCATCAGCTGATCCAGGCGCTGCTTCGTGCAGCCGAGCATGAAATTGACGTTTCCCGCTGTGAGCACCACTCCTTTCGCTTCTCCCGAAGTGCCAGACGTGTAGATTATTTTCACCGGGTCGGAATCGGCCAAGGACACGGGCGGCTCGGGCGTACCGGCAGGCGAAGCGAAAATTTCCTCGAAGGTCACGCATCGCGGGGCGTCGCTCCACTCCGCGCGAATAGCCTCGGCGAGCGATGCGTCCCCGGCAAGTATCAGCTTCGGCGCGGCGTCGCGCAGCATCGCCGCCAGTTCGCGCGGAGCCTGCCGCGCATAGAGCGGCACCGCGACAATTCCCTCCGCCGCCAGCGCCAGATCCGCGGCCGCCCAGCGAATCGAATTGTGCGCCAGCACCGCGCAGCGGTCGCCTTTCGCGAGCCCGGCGTTTCGCAGAAACACGCGCGCGGATTCGATGAGCGCGCGCAATTCCGCGCCATTCACCGCCGCGAGGCCCAATTCGCGCGCTTCCTGCAGAACGGGCGCGTTCGCCGCTCTCTCCAGCTTCGCGAAGATATCTTCCAGAAAATTCACAGGGAGAATTCAGGCACGGGCTTCCTGGACACCTGCTGCTCCCGCAGGCACTGCGCTCTCTTCCGAAACGTCGTACTTGTCGGCGAGCGCTGCGAGCTCAGGATTTAGCGGAGGAAGATATTCCTCCCACGAATGTACGCCGCTGCGAACTTCAAATTCCGGATAAATCGAATGGACGTTTTGTTCAAGATAGACTCCCATCCGCGCCATCACTTTCAAATTGCGCACCACCGTCCGCCCGATCCCTTCCGCGATCGCATTGCGCTCGCGATTCATCACGTCCAGCGCCTGTACCAGTTTCCCCTCGAGCTCCGGATCGTCCACCGTGAAGAGCAAATGCTCGTGGCCGCGCTCGCGCATCAGGTTCGCAATGCGTTCATCCATTGTGACTCCCGCCGATGGCACCAACCCCGGCATCGAGCAGACGATCGCGTGGTAGCGCGATGAAATCATCAAGTCCGCGCAGCGGTCGATGCTCACCAGCTGGTACATGTCGAAGTCGTTCGACGTGAATATCGGTATGCCTTGAACCTGTTCGGCCACGGCGCGGCACGCACGCGCGTCCAGCCGCTCGTGCGCAATCAAGATGGGAAAGACTGCGTGATTGCTTCGATACGCCTTGATCGCCCCCGCAAGCGCCCCGATATATCGCTGATACGCCGCAGTGACTTTCGGCCCGGCATTGTGAAAATAAACGCTCTGGTAGTGGCTCTCCTTGTACGCGCCGGTGGTCAATCGCACGAGATATTTCGCCACCGATGCGCGCACCGGCCACCAGAATGGATTGATCGGGCACACCGCCAGCACCGGCGCGCGCCCGTCCCAGCCCGCCTTTCGCAGCACTTCGCGCCCGTACTCCGGTCCCAGCGGCGTAAACGGCCACGCCGTGTCCGTGCCGAGTTCTGTGGCAACTCCCAAATTGCTCAGCACCTCTTGCGATTCCGTGTTGCGAGTGATCACCAAAGATGAGCGGCAATATCGGCGCACCATGTCTTGCAAGAATCCGTCCATCGCGCCAGCCTCGCCACCGTACCCGAGCGAAATTTTGTTTTCCGCTGCCGCAATTCCCAGCGCGCCCACCATCATGATCGAAAGCGCGTTCGCGAATTTGCTCTTGAACATCGAACCTTCCGGAACGATCACACCGTGGCTCCGCCGCACTTCGCGGTACAAAAACGGCGGAAAAATATTTGGCAACGGAAGCTGCCGGCAGCCCGCAAAATAGCCGCGCGATCGTTCCAGGTTGAATGAGCTGACAGTAAGCTCGCAGCGCTCCGGCCCAAGCACGTGCCGGATTTGTTTGAGCATTTCCTCGACGCGCACGTCCGCGCCCGTGTTCCGCGTGCCGTTGTACCCGGGCAAGAGGATCTGCAGCGGCTCGCCGGGCTTCCAGCGTTTCCCATGACCCAGCATCCACTGCGCCTTGGTCAGCTCGATAAGCCCGCTCACCCAGCCCGCAAGGAGTTGGTCCGTCACGATACGGCTCCCCGGTTCTGCAACGCCGGCATTGCTGCCATCGCCGTCGCGCTGTTTGCCTCAGCCGCGGCCCAATCGACATACGGATACCGAAAACGATTTTCGCGGCTGAATTTCAGCAGCGGATAGCAGTATTGCGTGAAGGGCGCTGGTGCCGCGCCCATTTCCGCTGCTACGCGCGAGTTGTCGAACACCACGTTCCAATACAGGTAGGGCAGAAATACTTTTAGAAGCGACGCGTTGCGCCCCAAATTTCCCTTGCGGTTCGAAAGCCAGTTCACCGTGCCTTCAAACATTCCAGAAAGCGCCGGCACGTATGTGGGCTTCCGCCCACCGCTCGCGCGCGCCAGCGCATCGGTAATTTGGCGGCAAGTTTCCGACGCCGCCCCCGACGAGAGATGGTAAATCTCGTGCGCAGGGTTTTCCTGCTGATGAATCCGCGCGATGGCCTGCGCCACGTAATCTACCGGCACGGTATCGATCCGGTCGTTGGGCCGCAGCGGCAGCACTGCGAGCCCGGCGAGAAATGCGAACGCGCGCACCATGTCGAATTGCGTCGTCGCTCCGTAGCGCGTGTCTCCCAGCACGATGCTTGGCCGGAAAATCGTCTTCGGAACATCCGGCAGCAATTCGCGTACCATGTGCTCGCAGAATTTCTTGGTGCGCGCGTAAGGATCCCAATCGGAAATATTCCAGTCGATTGACGTGTCCTCGGCAACTGTCTCACGCTGCCGCCGACCCGCCACTGCCACAGTGCTTACAAAACTGAATCGCCGCAGCCCATGCGCCCGATGCGCCAGCTGAATCACCGCGAGCGTCCCGCGCAGGTTCACATTCATGCAGCTTTTCTCGGATTTGCGATTCAGCGATGCCGCGCAATGAATTACCGAATGTGTTTCTGCGATCAGCCGCCCATAATCAGCGGCGTCGAGTCCGAACCTCCAGTCCGTCAGATCGCCGCGAAAAATCGTAATGCGCGAGCGCAGATACTCCCGGAACTTTGCGAAGTCCATGTGAAGCTGCAGCGCGTGCCACAACCTCTGTGCCGCTTCCTGTTCGTTTTTTGCGCGGATGAGCAGGGCCACGCGCTCGTCGTAGCCCGAGAGCAGCTCGGAGAGAACGTGCGCGCCGATGTAGCCGGTGGATCCGGTGAGGAAAATCGCCATGTTCAGTCTGGCTGCGCCGCTCCGGTGTCTGCCGGCTCGGAGGCCTCGGCGTCCGCGTCGCGCCCGGAAATCGCCGCCAGCTGCACCGATCGCTTCGGCTGCGCTTCCAGCGAGCGCCCTTCAATCAGCGGATAGCACCATTTTCGCAGCGCGGGCACATGGATATTGATCCAGTAGTCCCACCAGTCGATCGAATCGGGATCGTAGCCGAATTGCGCACGCTCGTTTTCCGGCAGAGATTCCGAAAGCAGTTGCGCGTGGTCCGCTTCAAACACTTGCTCGTTGTGCAGGATGAATGGCTCGTAGAGCTCGATTAATTTTTCAATTCGGCCCAAATCGCGCTCGGCCCTCGCCATCGGCGGTTTGAACTGAAATTTGGCGGCAATGCGATTGATGCCTGAGATAAACGCCTTCTGGGCCGGCACGCTCAATTTCTGGTAACGCCCCTTCGACACGGGAATCGTATCGAAGCGCAATTTCAGCCAATGCTCCAGCCCCTGCTGCGCTTTGTAATGTTTCCTGTGCGCGAGGCCCGTCAGCTCGATGCTGCGTCCCATGTTGCACGGATTCACTGCCGAAGTGGCGAGCTGATAGACGCGATGATTCCGCCGCTCCACCAGCGCCGCCGCGATCAGCGTCATCCCTCTGCACACCATGTCCACAGGAATTATGTCGAGGCATTTCCGCCGGTTCGTCGGCAGTTGACGGAAATAGGTTCCGAGCAAATACGAGAGCGGCGCCGAAGTATTGATCCCTTCATTCCATCCGGAGAATGGCGTGCGCGTGGAAGTCTCCACGATTGACGGCCGCACGAGCGCCACAGGCAGATCCGCGCCGCGCGTGGAGATCAGCGATTCCGCCATGCTCTTTGTCAGTGTGTAGGTGTTCGGCCAACCGAGCCGCTTCGCGCGCTTCATTCCAACCTGCGTCAGCCGGTTTCGCACCCAGCGCTGCCGGTTGCGCCGCAGCACGTTCTCCACTTCCTTTTCGGAAAATTCCGCGGGATCGCCGCGCCGTCCGAGCGCCTGCCGCTTCAGCGCCGCCGTCATCTCCGGAGATTCCGCGCGCTCCTCAACTTTGCGTATCGTCTCCTCGAGCGACTTCCATTCCCGCTCGGCGTCAAATTCCGCGTTCGCAGGGGTGTAATTTGCATCGAACCGCTCGTGCACGCGCCCGTCGCGCCCTCCGACCACAAAACACGTCGAGAGGTGCATCAGCGCCGCATTATCGCAACCGCGCACGAACTCCAGGCAATGCATCGGCGCCGCGACGTTGCTCGAAAGCGCTTCGCGCAAGTCCGGATTGAAATCCGTGAGCCCCGAGCTGTTCACCACCAGGTCGAGGCGCGCTTCGAGCCGCTTCCGCGTTTCTGCGTCGAGGCCCAGATCCGAATGTTCAAGATCGCCCTCGACCACCTCCACGCGGGCGTTGATGAATCTCTCAAATTCCGCACCCAGCTTTTCGTGCAGGGGCGCAAACACCGGCGATTCCTGCAATATTTTCTCGAATCGCCGCGCCGCAGTGTTGCTCTTCTGCCGGCGAATCAGCAGATAAATCCGCGCGATCTCCGGCACATCGGTCAGCAATTGCACCAGCCAAACTTTCCCGATAAATCCCGTTACTCCAACGAGCAGAATGTGCTTGCCCGCCAGCGCCTTGTGCACAGAAAACGGTTTCGCCGCTCCATTCGAACCATTGCGCGAAAACTCGCTCAACACTACAGACCGCAGCCCATTGCTCGACGCACGGGACGACTGTTCGATTGCGCCGCTCGGCACCGATTCAATCGGCAGAGCTTTCGCGTCCCGAACCGTCTGCGCCGGCTCGCTGATTCCAGCCACGCCGAGCGTTTTCGCCAGTTTCTCCCGCGCGATCGTTCCATCCGGCGCTCCGCCCAGAATCATCGCGAAAAGCCCACGCGGAGGAACAATCGGATCGAGCAGACGACCCGTTGCCACTCCATCTCTGAATTCCAGCCGATTCGCGAGGATTTCCTTCACGCCGAGATACTCCGCCATCGGCTTCATCAGCTGATCGAGCCCCTGGCTCACGAGCACCACCCGTGCGCCGCTTGTCAGGCACTCCTTCAACTTCGCCACGCCTTCCGGCTTCAGCTGCTTTTTCAGTATGTAGTTGAAATACTCCTCGCCCAACAGATCGAGCCGATCGCGCGTCACACGCCGGAGCGACGTGTGCAGCACGCGCGTCGCAAACCGCGGGCTCACGAGGTAAATGAACGGCCGCAGCACAGCCGTGATCGCCAATCCGCCGCGCCTCGCCCATCGCTCGGCAAACGATTGTGCGTTCCAGCTGAAATACGCCACCGGGCGCACCGCCGTGAGGTCCACTAAACTGCCTTCTGCGCGCCAGTAGACAGTCGGAGCCGCAGTCTGTCCCTCGCGGCTTCCGGTGGAAGCCACCATCTCGATTTGTGGTTTTGCGGCGCTCAAGGCAAGAATGGCGGCCCGCCGCAGCGGTCACCGCCTATTTTCCGACCGAACCGCCCCCTTGGGCGATTCCTGCTTGCAGCCGCCGTCCGGATACACTTCTCCCCGGCCGACGATAAAGACTGAACTTAGCATTCTCGGTCAGAGGGGGCAAGCACTGGCCTTCTGAAGCCTCGATGCCACAGGCAATCGCGAATTGAATCTCCTGCGCACCAATCTGGTACATTTGCGCCGCCTACAGCCCTTCGCATGAACGAATCTTCACGCACCGTCACGACAGCCGAGCCAGCTTTGCCGCGACGCGACCATTCCGCCGCTCGCTCTCCGCTTCTACCGCACCAAATTCGCGGCCTGATTGCCGCATGGGCAGGATGGGCGCTCGACGGTATGGATTCTTTCATCTATGCGCTCGTCATGGTGCCGGCGTTGCGTGAGCTGCTGCCTCGCTCAGGTCATGCGGCTGACATCGGCAGCGTCGGCTACTACGGCGGGCTCCTCTTTGCTCTATTTCTCATCGGCTGGGGATTGGCGTTTCTTTGGGGACCGCTTGCGGATCGATTCGGCCGAGTTCCCACGCTGATGTTTACGATTCTCTGGTATTCGATATTCACTCTTGCCGGAGCGGCTTCCACTCGCGTTTGGCATCTTGCTTTGTTTCGCCTTTTGGCGGGAATCGGGATTGGCGGCGAATGGGCCATCGGTGGCACCTACGTTGCGGAAGCTTGGCCCGAAGACCGCCGCGTTACGGCGGGTGCGTGGATGCACACTGGTTACTATTTCGGGATTTTGCTTGCAGGCGTTCTGAATTCGCTGATCGGCGTCCGTTACGGCTGGCGCGCGATGTTCGTGATCGGTGGAGCTCCGGCGCTTCTGGTCGCGCTGGTTCGGTACGGAGTGGTGGAACCTGAGCGTTGGCGGGAAAAATCCGCAGCTGCACGCAAATCGCTGTGGCGGCCATTCGTCGCGCTTTTCTCGCGCGAATTGCGCCGGCGCACCATTCTCAACAGCATCTTTATGTTGGTTTCAATTTCTGGTCTCTGGGCAGGTTCAGTCTACGTCCCATCCGCGATCACATCGCTCGCCGAAGCCGCGCACCACAGTGC
>DASTCZ010000248.1:0-6325 GCA_035710585.1 Candidatus Acidiferrales bacterium
TGCGGAGCGCCGAAGGCCGAAAGGCCCCACCCCAACAACGCGGGGTGGGCTACAAACAGGCGCGGCGGCTTTCACCCAGTCACGCAGCTGCTAACGGCCGTCCTTGATAGCGGTAATTTCCGAAACCGAGAACGAGATAGCCGATGCCGGACAGCAGGAAGAGCAGAAAGAAGCCGAATGCGGCACCCTGCCCAAACGCCTTGGCGATATCGATCGCCACCACGATCGCGATCACGATATTGACCAACGGGATTAGATAAAGTAGCAGCCACCATCCCGGCCTACCCGCGATCTTTAGCAGGATGTAAAGGTTATAGATGGGGATCAGGATGGCCCAGCCCGGTTGACCGGCCTTCTCAAACATTTTCCATCCACCGACCACGACCACTACGACTACGGCCAGCCAGAACAGCAATGCCATGCCGCCAAACACGGCTCCGAATAGATTGCCTCCGCTCTGAAGCAACATCGCCATCACTGACATTGATTGCCTCCTGAATGCGAGTTCGATCCGGAAAAGTCCGGCTAAGGCCGTGGCACCGCGGCGCGAATGTAGAATGAGCCAAAGGCCGCAAGTACGATTGAATATGGTGAATTGCATCACCGATGTATCACTTTGATTTTTCGGTGGCAATACTTACTTGTCTTTGCTGAAGAAGGCCGCACGGGGCCTCAATCAACGTTCGATCGGTGGGCAATGGAGACGATGTTTCGTCGGGTAGCGGGCTACTTTGAAGCCGATGATGAGGCTAGACTAGAGTCCCGGGAGGAGACGCTACCAAATGTCTGACGCGCCAGCCAAGCCAATCAGCGATACCAAGGGGCAGGACAAGGAAACGCTCGTCTCTATAGTCAAGGAGATGACCGAATCCATGACCGGAGCCCAAAGCACGCGACACTGGGCCGAGGATGCCTTATGGTTCGATATCCCACCCTTTGCCTCGCGAGGTATTCAGCCTGCACTGAAGTTTTTTGACAGGGTGTTCGGCAGCTTCCAGTCTTGTAAGGTTGACATCCTCGAAATGGACGTCGTCGTGAACGGCAACATGGGCCTCGTTTGCACGATTCAAAGAGTGAGCGTCGTGCTAAAGACGGGCGATGCGAAACGCCTCATGGTGCGTGAAACTGATTGCTTCGAGAGGCGAAACGGCGAGTGGAAATTGATTCATCAACACGCCTCCCTCCCATCTGGCGGCGACTGGGACGGCAAAGTCACCACGGCCTAGCTCAGGAGCAGCAATTCAAACTAGCCGACTACCTTTCGTCGAGAGGAGTTGACTCTATGAATGAACTGGATCGTCGTTTGCTGCTGAAAGTATTCGCAGCCTTTTCTGTTGCTCCCTATGCTGCGCTCGGGAACGAACAAGAGAGCGCTGTTCACGTCGTCAAAGCTGGCGCTGATCGCAGCGGCCAGCCTCACAAGGCCGCGAGGGCCAATAGCCATCTGGATTTCAAGGTTCTTACTCCGGAAACCAAAGGCGCCGTATTTATCATGGAGAATCGCGACATGATACGCGGCGGACCTCCCCGGCATGTGCACTATGAGCAGGAGGAATGGTTTTACTTCGTAGACGGCAGCGACGATCTTCTGATGGAGATAGGGGACACGAAGTTGCGACTGAAACCTGGCGATTCGGTTCTCGCTCCGAGAAACGTTCCGCACGTGTGGGCATACCTCGGCCTGCAGCCAGGGCGGATGCTATTCGCTTTCACGCCGGCGGCGCGCATTGAGAGTTTCTTCGAGGAAGCGAGCAAGCCGGATGCAAAGGTCGATGATCCGGGCCGGTTCGAAAGACATGGCATGAAGCTCGTTGGCCCGCCGTTACTTCAGGAATAGTTGGGTCGTCGGCGCGCGAAAAAACTGAAGGCGACAGCGATTTCAAGTTTGAAATTTCAAATTTCAGATTGAAAAACAAAACCAAAGGCAGAGGCCGCCGGAGTATGCGAGATGGTTTCGGAGGTCAGCCCTGATCCAACCTCGCGAGGATGGGGCCGAGGATGAAAGCGGTGAAGAAGCCGACGGCGTAGACTCCAGCGGAAATCCAGAGCAGAGTCTTGGCGATTTTGGCGGCGCGGGCACAGGAAGGGTCGTCGATCGCGCACGCTTTTGCCTGGAGGCGCGGCGCAATCACGAGGAGTTCGACGAAGCCCGCGACAATCAGCGCTCCTGCAATCGCGAAGACCCAGATTTTGTGGCGGGAAAGCGCCGCGAGCCACGGCATGGCGCTGAGGACGCCGGCGACGGCGGCGCCCAGACCGAAGAGCACGAGCAACGACGGCAGCGCGCAGCAGAGAAGCGTGCCGAGGGACGTGAAGAGCGAGAGGTAGCTGACCAACTTTCCGGATTTTGAATTCGCGGCCATCATTTTTCCCTGGAAATATTTGAAAAGCGCATCCCGGCAGGAGATTTTTTCATGTCGGTGACGCTGATCACGCCCGTGACGACAACTTCGGCTCCATTTAGTTCGGGGCTGGGCGGCTGTGCGTTGGAAAGCGGCGTGAGGGCGAATTCCTCGTTGCTGCCGGTGACGCGAATGCTCCAATTGCCGTTGGCGAATGCGAGCCGGCCGGAGACCACGACGTTGGAATCTTTCGTGGAAAATCCGTTTTTGACGAGAGCATTTTCGAATTGCGCGAAAGTGACGGAGTTGCCTGATTTGAGCGACACGTCAGCTTTGCCTTGATTCAAGCTGACGGCGACTTGATCCACTCCCGCGATATTTTTGAAAGCCACGCGCACGGCGTGGGCGCAAATCTCTCAATCCATTCCGTAGATGGAAATTTCGACGTGGCGGAATTCGGCGCGGACAGGCGTGGAAGCAAATGCGAGTGCAATCAGAAGTGCGGCAGATATTTTTCGGACGTTCATCAGAGTCTCCTAGTGTTGGTGCGACGGAAAGAGAAAGTAAGTGAAATTCAAGACGACGCGGTACGATTCGCGCGGAAGCAGCGGGCCGACCGCGCGGTAAACGGGGAATTGGACTCCGCCCTGGATGGCGTATTGTTTGTAGACGCCGAGCGTCGAAGGGCCGAGAAAAACTTCATCCGACGCAGTTCCCGGAATTTCAAAGCCGGAGCGCTGAAATCTGCCAGAGCGTTCGGCGGTGAGTTCGCCTAAGACGCGCCAATCCCATTTGTTGGGCTCGGTGCGCCAGGCGCGCGGGCGGTAGGCGTAGACGACGCTGTAATTGGCGACGTTGGGAAGCTTATCGCCATCGCGCGCGGCGAACGCGGTGTAGCCGCCGCCGACCCAGAAATAATGACTGCGCGAGGCGATGCCTGAGGAGAAGGCGATCATCGCTCCGGGAGCGGTCTTCAAATCCGCGAGAGATCCCGGGACCACTTGCGGGCCGGGAACGACGAGCGATCCGAAGAGCGTGCTTTCGAAGCGTTTGCCGACGCCGACGATTTTGTGATGGAACCGCCACGCGACTTTCGCTTCGAAATCGTCGCCTTCGAAGAGGCGCGTGGGCGGCAGCGCGGCGTTTTTCAGGACGCCGGGTGCGGTGAGTGAGACCTGCACGAAGGGCGTGATGCCGTAGGAGATGATTCCTCGCGCGGTGAGCTGAGAGGCCGCGCTATTCCCGCGAGCCATGAGCGCAGAATCGAAACTGAATTCGCCCTGGGAATTCGTGGGAGTGGCGAAGCCGAATACGGGGCCGTGTCCCTGCGAGAAGGCAGGGATGGGCAAAAGCAGAGCCAACAAAAAGATGAAACGATACACAAAGCCTCCCGAAGAAATGCGTCAAGCGGAATTCAACGCAAAACGGGAGGCTTCAGATTCTGAGGATCGTGAGGCTTTCTGTACCGGGCGGAGAAGGATCGAGGTTATTGCTCTGGGCGAATTCGGCGCTTGGTTGCGCGAGCGGGTTCGATGGAACGAAAACGGCGGGCGCGACGGCCGGAGCGAAATTTGCGCGAGCGATTTTGAGTTGCGCGACGAAGGGCCGGGCGGCGGACGTCGTCTTGGGCTGACAGCACGAGTGTGACGATGGAGACATTCCCATTTCGCCGCATTTGCCCTGCATCGTCTTGCAGCAGGATTTTTCCTCGTCGGTCAGCTGTGCGGCTGGCGCCATGCAAGCGAGCACCGGGACGCCGAACAGAGACGCCATGGCGAGGAGAGCTGCAAACGTGCGGAGAAACTTCACGGAGATAGTATATTCCGCGCGCAGCAATTATCAAAATGCAGCGGGGTTTTGAGCGTCGTACGGCGCCGGGACACTTTTTGCGGCCGCGCGACGGATTGGTGAGAGATATCTGAAGACGAGCGTGGCGGCGAGGGCGCCTGCAAGTTGGGCGAGGATGAAAAGCGGGGCGTCGGCAGGGCGGATTCCGGCGAAGGTATCGGAGAGCGAACGAGCGAGAGTAACGGCGGGATTAGCGAAGGAGGTGGAAGCGGTGAACCAGTATGCCGCGACGATATAGGCGGAGACGGCAAAGGGAATCGCGGTCGGGCGCGAGCGTGAGCAACCCCAGATCACAAGCAGAAGACCGAAAGTGGCGACGAATTCGCTGAAGGCGAGCGCGAGGCCGCTGCGATTGTACGTGGAAAGGGAATACCAGCGCAGGCCGAACATGGCGTGAGCTGTGACAGCGCCGACGATGCCTCCGGCGCACTGCGAGAGGATATAGACGGGAGCTTCGCGCCAGGCGATGCCGCGTTCAAGCGCGTCCGCGAGAGTGACCGCAGGATTCAGGTGCGCGCCGGAGACGGGACCGAATGTGAGAATGAGAGCGGCGAGCGCGGCGCCGGTGGCGATGGTGTTCGCGAGCAACGCGATGGCGGCGTTGCCCGCGGCGAGGCGTTCGCCCATGATGCCGGAGCCGACGACGGCGGCGACGAGAAACGCGGTGCCGAGAAATTCTGCGGCTGCGCGGGCGCGGAGTGAGGGATTCATTCGCGGCCGATCTTTTCGACTTCTTTTTTGATCGCGAGCGAATCGAGGGCCGTAAGCGGCAGGCAGAGAAAGAGGCTGATTCTGCGGTCGAGAGTCATGAAGGCGTCGCGGAAGGCACGTTCGATTTGCTCGGACGTGCCGGCAACCGCGGCAGGATCAGGAACTCCCCAGTGCGCGGTGATGGGCTGGCCGGGCCAGACGGGACAGACTTCTTTTGCGGCGTTGTCGCAGACGGTGAAAACGAAGTCGAGTTTGGGCGCGCCGGCCGCGGCGAATTCATCCCAGCTCTTGCTGCGGAGATCCGCGGTGGGGAGATGCGCTGTTTCGAGGACGCGAAGCGCTTCGGGGCGAACTTTTCCGGTGGGATGGCTGCCGGCGCTGAAGGCGGAGAAATTGGGGCGGCCTTTTTGATTGAGGATGGCTTCGGCCATGATGCTGCGGGCGGAATTACCGGTGCAGAGGAAGAGGACGTTGTAGTGGGGCATGGGATCGCTCAGTTGCAACAGGTGGGGGCGCAGCAGGATTTTTGCGCGGCGGGCTTTGTGGCGCGGACGAAAGCACTGAAGATTTTTCCGTCCACTTCGGGCGCGAGCGCGGCGGCATTGATACTGTGCGCGGCGAGAAATTCGCGCGCGTCCTCGGCACGATAGACGCGGGTCGGTTCGAGATCCATTTGATCGAAACCGGCCGCGGCGAGTTTCGCGCGGTATTCGTTTTCGTCGAGCGCTCCGGCGATGCAGCCGATCCAGAGAAGAACGCTCTTGCGGATTGCGGCGTGAATTTCTCCGCGCGTGACGACATCGGAGACGGCGAAGCGGCCGCCGGGCTTGAGCACGCGGAAGGCTTCGCGGAGGACGCGGTCTTTATCGGACGAAAGATTGATTACGCAATTGGAGATGACGACGTCCACGGAATTATCGGGCAGCGGGATGCGCTCGATTTCGCCTTTGAGGAATTCCACGTTTTCGATGCCGGACTTGCGCTTGTTTTCGTTGGCGAGCGCGAGCATTTCGTCGGTCATGTCGAGGCCGTAGGCTTTGCCGTGGGGTGCGACGCGGCGCGCGGAGAGAAGAACGTCGATGCCGCCGCCGGAGCCGAGATCGAGAACGACTTCGCCGGGACGAAGCTGGGCGAGGGCGGTGGGATTGCCGCAGCCGAGCGAGGCGTGCAGCGCTGCTTCGGGAATTTGCGAAACTTGCGAGGCGTCGTAGAGATTTGCGGTGATGGGATCAGCGCAAGACGTGGCGGGCGAGGCACCACAGCAGGATGAAGCTGCGCCGGCAGAGGCGCGGCGTGCGGCCTCGGCGTATTTTTCCATCACGGCATCTTTGATTTGGGCGTCAGACATGGGCGCACCTCGCGAAATTCATTTGCAGATCGTGACAATCGTTTCGGGCTTGAGCGCTTTATTGCGCGTGCAGCAT
>DASTCZ010000249.1:0-17518 GCA_035710585.1 Candidatus Acidiferrales bacterium
CGCGGCTGCTGCTGGATCACGGCGCGGATGTAACGGTGCGGGCTTCATTGCGCAAGAAGCTGCACCCCGGTTATGGAGAAGACGTCATGCGCGAATGCCGGAACGTGACGGCGCTGGGCTGGGGCGAGTGCTACACGCACAAGAAATTTGTGAGTGAAAGTGCGATGAGGCTGATCCGGGAGCGGGGAGGAACGACTTAGGCTTCGCACCGCCGAACAATTGTCGGACGGATTTTCCGAGCGTAGACTGCATTTAGGAGCGCGGACATGTCCCTAAGACCAATCAAGCGGCTGATTAAATCGAAACCGACGCTGGAGGGCGCGGGAGTACATTTGCGTCGCGCCTTCGGGTTCGGCAACACGAAGGATTTCGACCCGTTTCTGCTGCTCGATGATTTTCGCAACGATGTGCCCGCGGATTACCTCGCCGGCTTCCCGTGGCACCCGCACCGCGGTATTGAGACGATCACGTATGTGCTCGCGGGAACCGTGGAGCACGGCGACAGCATGGGCAATCGCGGCGTGATCTCCGCCGGCGACGTGCAGTGGATGACGGCGGGAAGCGGCATCATCCACCAGGAAATGCCGAAGGGTGACAACGCCGGGCGCATGCACGGATTCCAGCTTTGGGCGAATTTGCCGTCTGCGCTGAAGATGACCGCGCCGCGATATCAGGAGGTGAAAACACCCGATGTGCCCGTGGCGCAGGAAGACGACGGTACGAGCGTGCGAATCGTGTGCGGAACTTTTTGGGGAAAGAAGGGTCCCGTGGACGGAATCGCCGCGGATCCCATCTATCTCGACGTGAGCGTGCCGCCGGGGCGGCGGCGTACGTTGCCGGTGGAGACGACGCGGCATGCGTTTGCTTACGTGTTTGCTGGCTCAGGCAAGTTCTGCAATGCGTCCGGCCCGCTCGCGGTGCCGACCGAAGGTGTTCAGTGGCTCGAAACGGCGCCGCCGACGGAGGCGGACAATCGCTCGCTGATCTTGTTTGACCGCGGAGATGAAGTGGAAGTGCAGGCGGGTGAGGACGGGATTCGTTTTTTGCTTGTGTCAGGAAAACCGCTCGAAGAGCCGGTGGCGTGGTACGGGCCGATTGTGATGAATACGCAGCAGCAGTTGCGGCAGGCGTTCGAAGAACTCGATAAGGGAACGTTTCTCAAAGAAAAGAAATAGAGCTGTTGCGGTGTTTCGCCGCCGCTACAACCGCTTCACCCAGATGCGGCTGGTGGCGGGAAGGCCGAGGTGGATGTTGCGGCTGTTTGCGGCGAGCAGGATCGTCTGATCGTATTCGCGCTTGCGAATTTGCGCGCGGACATGCGGCTTCAATCCCAAATTCGATAAGAACTTTAGAAAATCAGGATCGCGCTCGTAGACGGCAAGGATTTCGACGCGCGCGCCCGCAGGGATTTCGGAAAGCGGCACTGCGCCGGACTTTTTGCGCAGCTTGGCGATGCCTCCGACCAGCGGAACTCCGTGAGGACAATTCCCTTGGGCACTAAAGCGCTTGAGCAGCAACGTTTCGACTTCGGGCGAGATGCCGTGCTCGAGGCGCTCCGCTTCTTCGTGGGCTTTGGCCCAATCGAGGCCGATGACTTCGGTGAGAAGCTTTTCCGCGAGCTGATGGCGCAGCGCGAGATGCTGCGCGACGCCGCGGCCTTTGCCGGTAAGGCTGATGCGTCCATCGCGGCCGACGCGGAGAAAATCGCCGCGCGTCATGCGCTTGAGAGCGGCGGTGACGGCGGGCGGAGTTACGTCCAGCTGTTCGGCTAGGCGCGCGGCGATGGGTGCTTCTTCTTCCTCAAGCATTTCCCAAATGGCCTTGAGGTAATCTTCCTGCGAGACGCTGGTTTTTTCGCGGCGCACGATAGGCCTCAGCTCTTCGAGCGGCGCGGCGCAGAGCCCGCGCGGGGAGACTGCTTGGCGAGTTGAGCCGCGCGCTGAGCGCGGAGACGAGCGGTGAATTCGGTGACGCGAAGCCCAATCGCATCGCAGGCCTTGCGATATTCCTCAATTTCGGCGCCGTAGGGATCCACGACTTCCCAATTTTCGATTTCCGCGCGGCAGCCGGCAAGCGCGCGCGGACGCGATTCGCCGCTCATGTTGACGACGATATCGGCGGCGCCGCCGGCGGCTTCGGTGAATTGCTTGGAGTGATGGCCATCGGAGCTGATGCCGCGTTCGGCAAGAACGCGATGTGTGAGCGGGGCGATGGATCCCAGCGCGGTGAGGCCCGCGCTGGCGTAAATTGCGACATCGCTCGCGGTGTGGCGCGCGATCGCTTCCGCCATCTGGCTGCGCACGGCGTTGCCGAGGCAGAGGAAGAGGACGCGCTTTTTAGCCGGAAGTTTAGTGGTGGCCATTCCGCGCCATCTTTAGAAAATACTCGTGAACGGTGGAATCCGGGGAGAGTTCCGGGTGGAACGTGGCGATGAGAATATTTTTCTGGCGGACGAGAACGGGTTTGCCCGCCGATTCGGCGAGAATTTCTACGCCGGGCCCGGTTTTCTCGATAACCGGCGCGCGGATGAAGACCATTTCGAGCGGGGCATCGGAGATTTTCGATTCTTCGCTACGGACTTCGCTCGAGAGCTGGCGGCCGTAGGCATTGCGGACGACGCTGATCTCCGCGAGGCCGAGTGAATCCTGCACCGGATTTTTCACTCGTTGCGCAAGAAGGATCGCACCCGCGCAAGTCCCGAATATGGGCTTCTTCTCGCGCGAAAATCTCTCGATGGCTTTATCGAGGCCCTCCTCTTCCAAGAATTGCAGCTGCGTGGAGCTTTCACCGCCGGGAAGAATGAGCGCGTCCGCGTTTTTCAGTTCGTCGCGCGTACGAATCAAGACGGGCTCACCGCCGGCGCGCTTCACCGCATCTGCGTGAGCTTCGTAATCGCCCTGGATGGCGAGGATTCCGACTTTCATGCTTGCAATTTCCAGAGAGTTTGCAGGATTCCTACCATCCGCGCGTCTGAAGCAGATCCTTTTCTTCCATCTGGCGCACGTCGAGGCCCTTCATCGCTTCGCCGAGTTCCTCGCTCGCTTCGAGGACGATCTTCGGATCATTGAAATGCGTGGTGGCCTTGACGATGGCCTTGGCGCGCTTTTCTGGATCAGTGGATTTGAAAATTCCGGAGCCAACGAAAACAGCCTCGGCGCCGAGCTGGCGGACGAGAGCTGCGTCGGCCGGCGTCGCAATTCCGCCGGCGGAGAAATTCGGCACTGGCAGCTTCCCGGTCTGCGCAATTTCGCGGATCAGTTCGAGCGGGGCGTTGTGTTCCTTCGCTGCGTGCATCAATTCATCGCCGCGCATGGTGGTCAGTTTGCGCATTTCGCCAGTGATGGTGCGAAGGTGGCGCACGGCTTCGACGATATTGCCTGAGCCGGCTTCGCCCTTGGTGCGAATCATGGCCGCGCCTTCGGCGATGCGGCGAACCGCTTCGCCGAGATTGCGCGCGCCGCAAACGAACGGAACGCGGAAATCGTGCTTCCAGACGTGATTTTCCTCGTCGGCGGGAGTGAGCACTTCGCTTTCGTCGATGAAATCGACTTCGAGCGCTTCGAGAACTTGGGCCTCGACGAAATGCCCGATGCGTACCTTTGCCATCACGGGAATACTGACGGTTTCCATAATTTCGCGGATGATGCGCGTCATCGCCATGCGTGCGACGCCGCCTTCTTTGCGGATATCGGCGGGGACGCGCTCGAGCGCCATCACCGCGCAGGCGCCTGCGTCCTCGGCGATTTTGGCTTGCTCGGCGGTGGTGACGTCCATGATGACACCGCCTTTGAGCATTTCGGCGAGGCCGACTTTCACACGCCAAAGATTGCGCGTGGACTGAGCACCGGCAGAGGCGTCGCTGCCGTTTGTTTTCGCGCCATTGCCGCTCGCGGCGGAGGACGTGGCGCGGAGATCGCTCTTCGAGCCATCACCGGCGTGTCCATTCTTTCCATTTTTCTTGGTTGCCATTTCGTTCTCCCTGTCAGAAATTCGCAAAACTTGAGCCAGCAGTCGAAACCAGTTACGGAGCTACACGCTCCGCGGTGCGCGGCACCACGAACCTGCCTCTGCCGCGCGCAAGGACGATTCCTTCAGCATTTTTGATTTCGGCGTGATGATACAATTGTCTTCCGTTTCTTTCCTTCTCGAATGCTTCGACGAAAATCTCGGTTTCGACAGCGATAGGCTTCAGGTATTCGACGCTCAGTTCGGCAGTGACCGCGCGCTCGCCAGAAAGCCGCGCGAGCTTGCCCATCGCTTCATCGAGGATAAGCGCGATGATGCCGCCGTGGAGAAAACCTCCGCCGCCTTGAAAATCGGCGCTGACCCGAAAATTTCCGGTGACGCGCTTTGATTTGCGATCGCCGGTGAATTCGAGCTTCATGCCGCGCGGATTTCCGCCGCCGCACCCGAAGCACGGATTTTCCGCGCGTGCGGGAAACAAAACGCGATCGCCATTCAGCGACGGCTGGGGAGCGGTCAACACATTTGCAGTATCTTTGGCGCTCATACCAAAGCCACTCGAGCGCTTTCCGCGTGACGCGCGCCGCGCTGGCGTTTGCGCATCTCGACGCCGAGCGCTTCGCCGAGCGTGGCGATGCCGCGCGTGATGCGGCGCTCGTCAACGCTGGTGAAGCTCAAGCGGAGCGTGTTGGGTTGCGGATTCTGCATGAAGAAATAACGGCCGGGAGCGAAGAGCACGCCGCGTTCACGAACGTGGATGAGCAGTTCGCTGGCGTCAAAGCCGGGCGGCAATTCGACCCAGACGGCCATGCCGCCGCTGGGCTTCGTCCACCGCGTGCCTTCGGGCATCGATTTCGCGAGAGCGGTCTGCACCAGCGCGAGGCGGCGCGAATAAACCTTGCGCATTTTCGCGATGTGACGCGCGAGCAGGCCGCGGCGCACGAATTCCGCGAGCACGGCTTGCGCAAGTTGATCGGTGTGCAGGTCGGTCGTCTGTTTAACGAGGCGCAGGCGCTCGATCACATTTCCGGGTGCGACGACCCATCCGACGCGCAGCCCTGGAAATGCCACCTTCGAGAAGCTATCCATTTGAATGACGAGATTGGAGCGGTCTAGCTGCTTGAGCGAAGGGACGCGCTCGGCGCCATGCAGCCGCGCGTAGATGTGGTCTTCGACGACGGGCACTTGGTATTTCGCGGCGAGCTCGAGCAATTTGCGGCGCGAGGCGAGCGGCATCGTGGTGCCGGTGGGGTTGTGGAAGTCGGGCGTGAGCACCATGAGCTTGACGCGGTTGGCGAGAAGCGTGGCTTCCAGCGCGGCGAGATCGATTCCCTCTGATGGCGCCGCGGCGTTTGAAGCTGGGGCGGCGTGGCCGTTTGCACCTTGAGCGGGCGCAGCGTGACGCGAGCCGTTCGCGCCATTTGCGCCGTTCGTTGCGCTGGAGACGCGTGAGTTGGAGTGCGCGACGAAACCTTCGTTTCCGGTGTGCACGGGCACGCTCAGAACGCGCACGCGCGCGCTCGCGAAGATCGCGATGGCGCCCGGATAAGTGGGATTTTCCATCACGACAGAATCGCCGGGGCGGAGGAACGCTTTGCAAACGAGATCGAGCGCCTGCTGGCAGCCATCGGTGATCAGAAGATTTTCGTCTTTCAGAGAGAGGCCTTCGGCGGCCAGCATTTCGAGGAGAATTTTTTTCAGCGGCGGATATCCGTCGGATGGACCGAGTTGAAGTAGCGCTTCGCCTTCGCGGCGCATGACGGCGGCGCAGCAATTGCGAATTTCGGCGAGCGGAAAAAAATCCTGGTCGGGTTTGGCGGCGACGAAGGAAATGTCGTCGGGCTGCACGGGCTGCACGAGGCGGCTGAGCGCTTCCTCGCTGCGTTCATCGGCGAAAAGCGATTCCCAGCGCACGGTGCCATTGCCATTGAGGGATGGCGGCGCGGGCGTGAAGGCGTGGCCATTGCCATCGGCGGCGATAAACGTGCCACGGCCAACGTGGCCGCGAATTAAGCCTTCGGATTCGAGTTCGGCGTAGGCATTGGCGACGGTGGTGCGGTGCACGCCGAGATTGATGGCGAGCTCGCGCGTGGCGGGAATGCGATCACCGGGGCGAAGTTCGCCGGTGTGGACGAGGGCGCGGACTTGGTCGCGCAACTGGATATAGAGCGGAATGTGACTTTCGGGCTGCAGTTGAAGCGGTAGCATTGGCTCTCCCGACGCGGCCAATATAGGCTACTATTTTTCGGCGTAAAGAGCCAATTTGTCTATCGGCTGGCCTTCGCGCGAACGAAGCGCCAGACCAGGGCCGATAGAACTCAACTACCGGATCGTGATTTTTCTCAAGATTCCATGCGCATACAGAACAAGTGAATTAGCTGCTGTCCACTGAATCGACGAATTCTGATACGTTTCGACGTCACGGCAAGAATCCGGGAATTGTGAGTACTTTCCATTGCGGTCGATCACGATTAGCGAACAGGACTGATAAGATCGCTCGCCAATGGGGCTTTGGGAGGCTTCGTCATCCGAAGTCCAATCAAATGTGCAATCGATGAACGCGAGATGCTTCGAGTCCGGCGACCATGAAAAGCCAGGCGCAAACTCGTGAATTCCAGTGTAAGTGTCACCTTTCTTCGTCACCACCAACGGACCACGATCGAGATGCCGCTGCTTAAATGGCTTCTTCCCCCGGGGGAGCGGATAGACGATCTTTTCATCGAACTGCAGGTAGTAGCTCTGCTCCGGCGGGCGCGCGAAATGGATGATCCATCCTACGTGCGCGACGGTGCTGGCATCAGGAGCAGGCTTGAAGTCGAAGCCCAGCAAATCCCGTCCAGACTTGCCCGTGCGTACATCTGTTTCGACGTACTCGCTGAGAGATGGGTTGATGTGGCATTCCGTCGCGATGATGTGTTCATTCACCCACGCGAGAGACAGGATACTCGAACACAGCTCGTCTGAATTCCCGGATCGCAAGTGCACCGAAAACGACCGAATCTTGTGGCCGTCGGAGGTCTGTATCACAACTTCGGGCGCTTCTCTACCGGGGCTCGGAACGTCCTCGTAATACGCCTTTTGGCGCCCAGATGGTGACACTATCGAGTCCGAGGTCTGAGTTTTGTTCTGTCTTACTTGTTCACCACGATTTTG
The DNA here is from genome assembly GCA_035710585.1 of Candidatus Acidiferrales bacterium. Lineage (GTDB taxonomy): Bacteria > Acidobacteriota > Terriglobia > Acidiferrales > UBA7541 > DASTCZ01. The sequence continues at coordinate 7,117 of DASTCZ010000249.1, forward strand.
AGCGGTCGCAATTCCCCTGATGAGCACGAGCAGAATTCCAGCTGTTGAAATTGAATGTCGCCACATGCACTTCACTGTGCACGCGCAGGACCGATGCGAAGTTGAGCTCAGACACGCGGACGTTCATTCGTTCGAGCCGGCGGAGCGCAAACGGAAGCGCTGAATTTTGCCGGTCGTGGTTTTTGGAAGCGCGTCGAGAAATTTGATTTCCGCCGGGCACTTATAGCCGGGCAGGCGGGAGCGCACGAATTCGCGAAGCTCGTTGCCGAGGCCGTGACCAGGGCGATCGCCGGCCCGAAGTACGACAGGCTGGAGACTGGAGGCCAGTAAGACTGGCGCCGGTTATTCGCTGCGCAGTGCGATGATCGGATCTACGTGCGTCGCGCGTCGTGCGGGGACATACGAGGCCAAGAGGGCGATGGCGACGACGAGCAACACCCCGAGGCCAAGAATAATCGGATCGTTTGGCGAGACGTCATAAAGCAAGCTGCTGATGGTGCGGCCTGCGGCCAATGCGGCGGCCACTCCGATCGTCGCGCCGAAGAGCGCCAGCTTGGCAGCGCGTGCGAGAACGAGGCGCAACACGGCCGTCCGGTGGGCTCCCAGCGCCATGCGGATTCCCATTTCCTGGGTGCGCAGGCCAACGGACTGCGACATCACGCCGTAGATCCCGATGGCGGCGAGCAAGACTGCGAGCGCGGCAAATCCGGCGAGCAGATCGGCGCGAAAACGCGGATGCGCGAGATATTCGGAGACGACGGTGTCCATTGAGCGCACGTCGGTGACGGGCACGACCGGGTCGAGCGCGGAGACAGCGCGTCGCAAATTCTGCACGGCGGCATCCGGCGCCGTGCGCGTGCGGAGGAATATTGTCATTTGCGCGTTCGCGGCTTGCGCCATCGCGCGCAAAACGATGGGCGGCTCGATGTAGCCCATTTCCTTGTAGACGATGGTGCGCTTCATGTCACCGCATTCGCCTACGATGGTGAGCCACGGTTCCCTGGAATCCGCGCCACCGATGCGAATTCGACGCCCGAGCGGATTTTCCGCCGGAAAATATTCTTTCGCGAGCGCTTCATTAATGATGGCGGCTGCCGGCTGCGATTGGCCGTCGCGCAAATCGAACGCGCGCCCCGCTAGAAGGGGAACCTCCATCACGCGAAGATAATCTTTGCTGACGGACGCTTCCTCGACGTCGCCCACGATCTGTGTGGGCGGCGGCGCGGGATTTCCTTCCACGGTAAGCAGGAGCGAGCCGGCGCTGTAGAGCGCGCTGCCCGAGGAGACCGCGACACCGGACACCTCCGAGTTTCGTGAGAGGCGGTCCGTTAGATTCTCAAAAAACTGAGCGCTTTGATCGGGCCGCGAATAACGCTGCGCCGGTAGATTCACCGAAGCAGTGAGCATGTGATCGGTGCGGAAGCCCAGCGGTTCAGCATCAAGCCGCGCGATACTTTGGATCAGCAACCCCGCCGCCGCGAGCAAAAGCAGTGAGAGTGCAACCTCAGCCATCACGAGCCATTCGCTGACGTGCGCGCGCCGTACTCCGCCGGAGACACTTCGAGCGCCCTCTTTCAGGGCGGTATTCACATCGAAGCGCAATAGCTTCCGCGTGGGAATGGCCGAGCTCAGGAAGATCGTGACTAACGCCGCCAGCGCGGAAAAGACGAGCACGCGCCAATCAATTCCGATGGGATTGCCGGGAGGAAGCTCGATGGGATTCGCCCCCCGGAACGCGCGGACGGCTGCGAACGCAAACACGGCGCCCAAGGCTCCGCCGGAGAAGCCTATCAACAAATTCTCAGCAAAAACTTGCCGGGCCAACCGCCAACCTCCGGAGCCCAACGCCAACCGAACCGCCAGCTCTTTGCGCCGCTCCACGCCGCGCGCGAGGATAAGATTCGCGACGTTCACGCACGCGATCAGGAGCACGAGGCAAACGGCGGCAAAGACGATTAACAAACTCTGCCGGAGATTGCGGCCCGCAAGCCAGGTGAATTCGCCTTGCAAGGGGTAGACACGCGGAACGTAGCCGAGCAGCCAGTTCCCTGCCGGCCCTTGACTTGCCGTTTGCCGGTGGATGGCCGTGAGCTCGTCCTGAGCGGCGGCTGACGTGACACCGGACTTGAGGCGGCCGAACACGCCAGTGATCGAATTTATTGGATTTACGGCGGCAGGGCTAGATGCGGTGACAAGCGTCCACAAGCTGGTTTGCTTGGGATAGAACTCGAAATCGCGCGGCATGACTCCTACGACGGAACAAGACTGCGCATCGAGCGTGATGCTTGAGCCGACGATATCAGGTTTGGAGCCGAAGATCGTTTCCCAAGAGCCGTGGCTCATGACGACCGCACAACCGGAGTTCATGTCCTCGGGCGCGAACGTGCGGCCCAGTTCGGCGTGCGCACCGAGAAGCTCAAAAAAATTGCCGCTAACCTGAATGGCTGTGACGCGCTGCGCGGCACCGCCCAAGATTAATGTCTCTCCCGCGCGCGCCCACGATGCGGCGGCGAGCGTCTCGAATGACTTCGAATTGCTACGCCACGTTTCGAAATCGAGATAACTGTCGAAGAGTTTGGAAGGACCGCTGGCATTCAATTGGCTTGCCCAGACGGCCACGAGACGATCGGGATTGTTGTACGGCAGAGGCCTGAGAAGAACAGCGTTGATCGCGCTGAACACCGCTGTGTTTGCGCCGACACCGAGGCCGAGAGTGGTCACCGCGATTGCGGCAAAGCCCGGGGCCTTGCGCAGCGCGCGCATTGCAATTTTCAGTTCACGGAGAAATTCAGCCACTGGATGCTCCTATTCGTTGGACGCCGCGGAGCGCAAACGGAAGCGCTGAATTTTGCCTGTCGCGGTTTTTGGAAGCGCGTCGAGAAATTTGATTTCCGCCGGGCACTTATAGCCGGGCAGGCGGGAGCGCACGAATTCGCGAAGCTCGCTGTCGAGGCCGTGACCAGGGCGATCGCCGGCCCGAAGTACGACAAACGCGAGCGGGCGCGTTAGACCGGCTTCATCAACGATGGCGACGACGGCGGCTTCGGCAACGCGCGAATGGCCGAGCAGCGCGTTTTCGACTTCGGTGGGCGAGACCCACATGCCTGCAACTTTCATCATGTCGTCGGAGCGGCCGCAGTAGTGATAAAAGCCGTCGGGGTCGCGAAAAAATTTGTCGCCGGTGACAACCCAGCCACCGCGAATCGTGCGCGCGGTAAGTTCCGGCAAATTCCAGTAGCCCGCAAAGGCGCCGCCGCCGCGGATCCATAGATTGCCGATTTCGCCGGCAGGAACTTCCGCGCCCGAATCGTCCACGATTTTTGCGTCGCAGCCGGGCACCGTCATGCCGCAGCTTCCCGCGCGGATAGCGGCCGGATGCCCATTCATTGCCGGGCGCGGGGAGAGAAACATTTGCAGCATTTCGGTGGAGCCGATGGCGTCAATAATCTCGAGGCCGAAGCGCTGGTGGAATTGATGGAAGATTTCCGGCGGGAGCCGCTCTCCGGCGGATACCGCGATGCGCACACTCGAAAAATCGGCGGTTAGGCCGCGATCGATCTCGCGAAGCAGCGCGGCATAAAAAGTTGGTACTGAATAGAAAATCGTCGGACGGTATTTCGCGAGAACTTCGGCGGCGCGCTCGGGGCGAGGCCGCTCGGGATCGAGAATCATCTGCGCGCCGACAGACATCGGGAAGTACATACCGTTGCCCAGGCCGTAGGCAAAAAACAATTTCGAGACGGAGTAAGTTCGATCCCGCGGCGATATCCGGAGAATTTCCTGTGCGAAGCCCCACGCACACATCAGCATGTCTTTGTGAAGGTGGACGGCGGCTTTCGGCGAGCCCCCGCTGCCTGAGGTGTAGAGGAAAAATGCTGGGTCGGTGGCGCGAGTTGAAGGCTCCGGCAGAGAAAACTGGGATGACGCGAGCCAACTTTCCCAATTAACGGCGGCGGGATAAAGAAGAGGCGAAGCTTTCCCGCCGACGATGACCATACGCTCGAGTGCAGCATTCTTTGCCGCGGGCAAAAAGGCTTCAAGCGCGCCAGCATGAACGATAGCGGCGTGGGCGCCCGAATTCCCGAGATAGTGCGCAAAATCGGCTTCGCGTGAAACTGGATTCACCGGTACGGCGATGGCGCCAGTGCGCGCGACGCCGAAGAATGCGGCAATGAATTCGGCAGAGTCCGGCAGCGCGATCAGAACGCGATCGCCGGCGCGAACTCCATCGCGCGTAATCGAAGCGGCGACGCGGAGCGCGAGTTCTGCCAACGCACCGTAGGTCATCTCGCGGGGCTCGCCCAGGATTGCGACGCGATCCGGGTGCGCGCCGGCCGGCTGCTCTAAAAAATGCGCGCAGATATTCAGCGATCCTGGAATATCAATGGATGGCGGCCGCTCCATGGCGGCCATTTTACTTCCGCGGACAGCCCGATTCGATGGAGTTATTTCGAAGGAGTAGTTTGTCCCAGCTTGCGCAAGCGCTCTTGCAATTTCCGTCGCAAGGCCGCGGGGGTATTCGGATTAAACGCGACGAGATACCAGAGCGGCTGGCTGCGATCTTTGGAAAGAGCCGCCAGCGTCGGCGGATCGGCATTGGGGTGGCGCGCCACGTTTTCGCGAATTGCTGCGTAAGGATGCTTGGCCAGCTTCCCCAGAGTTTTCGAAGATACCCGGGGATGCTCGCTGATCAGACGCAGCAGATAATAGTCCTCCTCCGGCGCTTCGCGTGCGAGCTTTTCGAGCGCTTCGGCTTTTGCGTCGGCGCTGAGCACCATGGCGATTTTCTCGTCCCAGTCTTCGTTCACGCCGTTGAGTTCCTGCGTGCGCGAATAGATCAATTGCTCGATGGCGCGTCGCTCCTGATCGAAACGAATGCGTGGCAGGCGCGTGGTCTCGAGCGAGTCGAGCACGCGCAAGAGATGCTGGCGCTCTCCAAAAACGATCTGCGTGGTGCGGTCAGAATGCTGCTTTTCTTGATGATGAACCAGGTCAGAGCGTCTCATGAGTACCTCTGAATTTGCGCTAGGGAAGACTAGAAGTTCCACGTGCTCGGCCCTCGACACCCACGGTCACTTGGAGTCCCGACGAACCCTGATTATGTTTTCGGTAAGGTGCAGCGGGCAACCGCCGCGGGTGACAAGATTTCCTGATGTGCAATAGGGGATTTGTGCAGGGAATCCACGTTCGATCAGGCATGCACGTCAAATGGTGAATCAACGCTATAAAACGGCTTTTCTGTAGGCGTCGGGGTCGTTGATGTTCAGAACGACACCTTCTTCCGAGGTTTCGATCTCGCGGATTTCCGAAGGGTTTTGCCAAACGATGGCGCGGGCGCCTTTGTCGTTCGGCGCAGCCAGAAGCTGATCATAAAAGCGGCGTGCGAAGATCACCGGGTGGCCGCGTTTGCCACGATACACCGGAAGCACAATTCCCCGCTGCGCGCCGGTGCGGTCGAACTCATCGATCAGCATGGCGACAAGCGGTGCGGAAACGAGCGGATGATCGACGGGACAGATCATCGCTCCATCGGTGGGCTCATCTTCAAGGCTGCGGATTCCAGCTTGAATCGAAGAGAGCTGGCCGAGTTCCCATTGGTCATTGACGACGACGGAGCCTTCTGCGAGATGCAACCGCTCGCGAATGGCCGCCGCCGAAGCGCCGAGCACGACGCGTTGGACCGAGACGCGCGGATGCCTTGTGACTTCTAGCAGGTGCTCGACGAATGTTTTGTCCTGGTAAGGCAGTAGCGCCTTGGGCGATCCCATGCGTCGCGATTCACCCGCGGCGAGAATGAGCGCGGCAAGCATCACGTGCGAGATCAGCTCTTCGCGGCGCGCGAGGCCGGGGTGGCAAGTCGCACGGCTTTGTGCTGAAGATCGGTGGCGTGGCGGCGGATGGCGATCAATTCCGCGGTGATGCTAATGGCGATCTCTTCCGGTGTGAGCGCACCTATTTCGAGGCCAACTGGCGCATGGACGTTGGCGAATTTCTCGGGCGAATAGCGTTCCTTTTCGAGCGCTTCGTACACGGAGAGAACTTTGCGTTTGCTGCCAATCATCCCGATGTACTTCGCGTCCGTATTCACGGCCCAGGCAAGGACGCGCATGTCGTCTTTATGACCGCGCGTGACGATGACGAGGTAGCTGGAGGCGTTCGGCCGCAACTTCGCGAACGCATCTTCATAGCTCGTGTAAATCTCGCGCGCCATCGGAAATCGCGTGGAGTTCGCGAAGGATTCGCGGTCGTCAATGACGCCGATGGCGAATCCGGCGGTGTGCGCGCTCTGCGCGAGGGCCATGGAGACATGGCCGCCGCCAAAGATGTAAAGAACGGGCTGAGGAAGAATCGGCTCCACAAAAACTTCAAGAGTGCCGCCGCAGATCAGGCCGTTATCGTAGCTGGCTTCGTGATTCAGATTGAAGACCATTTTTCGCGGAGCTTCGCGCTGCATCACTTCGCGCGCGGCGGCCCAGACGTCGGCTTCCACGCAGCCTCCGCCGATCGTGCCCGCGATCGAGCCATCTTCGCGTACTAGCATCCGCGAACTCTCGTAGCTGGGAATCGAGCCGTTCGTGTGAACGATTGTTGCCAGCGCTCCGCGAAGTCCGGCCCGGCGCAGCTTTACGATTTCCTCGAATAGGTCCATCTGAGACAAGTTTAGAATCAACCGGCGAAAGTTGGAAGCGAGAACGGTGCGAGGAGGGGGCGGCGCTGCAGGTGGAAGGAGAGCGGCGCAAAACAGATGCCTCGCTCTCCTGTCCAGCGAGCTGAGACTTCTTCGCGTGTCAGCTAGTGCGACGAATTATGCGCGGTCTCCGAGCTAGCTACATCGGCGCGCGGGGTCATGGAGACCACGATGTATTCGTGCTCCTTGTTATCGAGTTCGGCGACTTTCAACATCATTTTGTCCTTATCGAGGCGGAATTGCGCGGTCTCGCCGACGGGCAAAAGCGCCGGGTGCTTATCGTCGCGTGGCCGGATTCGGTAGACGACCCTGTCGCTTTGCAGGGTGTACTCCTGGCAGAGAAGGTCCTGCGTTTTTTGGTGCTGGCCGTCTGTTCCCAGGATTTCACCCGCCATGGTCTTCGAGCCGTTTTCGGCAAATCCGCACTTCGAGGATTCCATTTTCATCAGCACGCCGCGCTGATAGTCGTGTTCTTTGGCGGCGAGGGGTGCGGCCATAACCAGTAGAATGAACAACTTAGCTGGTTTCATGATTCAATACCTCCATCGAACTTGATGCGTCAGACCATATTTTGAAGGCGAGGATTTGTGCATCACATCAGACCGGAAGTACTACTTTGCTCTAAAGTTAAAGCGTGACGACTGGAGCGATATACAGAAAAGACAGTATTCTCAGCCGGTCGACGGCGCTGCCGGTTGGCTCTTCTGGCAGCGAGAATCACAGACACGGTGCTAAATTGCGACAGCTGGGCCGTTCATAACCTCGCGAGAGGCGAGTGGAGGAGCAGTTGAAAGCTATCGTCTTCAACGAGCATGGCGGGCCGGAAGTGTTGCGTTACACGGATGCGCCCAAGCCGCAAATCGCTGCGAACGAAGTTCTGGTTCGCGTGCGGGCGTGCGCGCTGAATCATCTGGACCTGTGGGTGAGGCGCGGATTGCCGGGCATCAAGATTCCATTGCCACACATTCCTGGCAGCGACATCAGCGGCGAAGTGGCCGAAGTGGGCGCGCTCGTGAAAGGCATCCAGCCGGGGACGCGAGTGGTTCTTGCGCCCGGAGTTTCTTGCGGAAATTGCGAGGCATGCGCGATCGGCGCGGACTACCGTTGCCGCGGATATTCGCTCTTCGGCTACATGCTGGATGGCGGTTGCGCGGAATTCATGAAATCGCCGCCGGAAAACGTTGTCTCGATTCCCGATTCGCTGAGCTTCGAAGAAGCGGCCGCCGTGCCGGTGGTATTTCTGACGGCGTGGCACATGCTGATCGCTCGCGCAGAGCTGCGTCCAGGCGAGACCGTGCTGGTGTTGGCGGCGGGTAGCGGCGTCGGCACCGCCGCGATTCAAATTGCGAAATTGATCGGCGCGCGCGTGATCTCGACGGCAGGCAGCGCGGCGAAATTGGCGAAGGCTCGGGAACTTGGTGCAGACGAGACGATCAATCACTCCGAGCAGGATATTTCGGCGGAAGTGCGCAGGCTGACCGGGAAGCGCGGGGTTGACGTTGTGATTGAGCACGTGGGCGTCGCGACGTGGGAGAAAAGCGTAGCGAGCCTCACGAATGGCGGGAGGCTTGTTACGTGCGGCGCGACGACCGGCCACGATGCGCGTACGGATCTGCGGCAGCTGTTTGCGAAAAACTTGTCGCTGCTGGGATCGTACATGGGCAGCCGCGGAGAATTCTTCAGCGTGTTGAAGCTGGTGATCGAGGGAAAGCTGCGTCCTGTGATCGATCGCGTGATGCCTCTCGAAGAGTGCCGCGAGGCGCATGAGCTGCTGGAGCTTCGTGAGCAATTCGGGAAGATCATCTTGCGAGTGTGAGCTGACGCGGTCTCTCCGCAGAGACGCAGAGGGCGCAGAGAAACCAAGCAAAATTGTTGCGATGCTCGCAATGTGAGAAAATAGAGGCGGAGATGGAAGAGAAATGAGCGTAGCCGTTGGACGCAACGCGACGCTGGAGCGGCCGGAAGATGTCGCCAAATTTCTGGCCGACGAAGGCATTATTCTCACGCAGCTCGATAAAGCCATCAACTGGGCGCGCAAGAATTCGATCTGGCCGTTGGGATTTGGGCTGGCGTGCTGCGCGATCGAAATGATGTCCATGGCCGCGTCGCGATTTGACGTGGCGCGCTTCGGCTCCGAAGTGTTCAGGCCCTCGCCGCGGCAGGCGGATCTGATGATAATCGCGGGGCGCGTGTCGCAAAAAATGGCGCCGGTGATCAAGCAGCTTCACGAGCAGATGCCAGAGCCGAAGTGGGTGATCTCGATGGGCGCGTGCGCGACCTCCGGCGGCGTGTTCAATAATTATGCGATCGTGCAGGGCGTGAACCAGGTGATTCCCGTGGACGTGTACGTGCCCGGCTGCCCGCCGCGGCCGGAGGCGCTGCTCTATTCGATTATGCAATTGCAGAAAAAAATCGAAGGCGAGCGCGGCAGCTTCAAACGCGCGCTCAACATCGCCTGAAAACTATTGCGCCGGTGACACCAGCTTCAGCCCGATAATTCCCGCAACGATCAGCGTCATGCACGCGAGCCGAAGCCCTGTGCGCGGCTCTCCGAAGAAATAAATCCCAACGGTGGCGGTGCCGATGGAGCCGATGCCCGTCCAGACCGCGTACGCCGTCCCGATGGGAATCGATTTTGCGGCGCGGCCGAGAAGCACGACGCTCACGACGCCCACTCCGAACGCGATCGCTGTCGGCACGACGCGCGAAAATCCATGCGAGAGCTTGAGCGCCACGGCCCAGATAATTTCACACGCGCCGGCTAGCACTAGGATGAGCCACGCCATTCACGCCTCCTAAGTCGTCAAGAATTCACCGTGGATTTGCTGACTGCGCGGAAACCGTAAGCGGCAGAGCGATCACTTCCGCTTCGCCGCCTGCGTACGAAACTCGCGAGCCGACTGCATTATGTTCGGAGCGCAAATAGGCCATGCCGACGGGACGATCGAGCGCATAAGAAAACCCCGCGCGCGTGACGTATCCGACTTCGGCGCCGCTAGCCAGCAGCGGCGTCTTTGGCGCGGGCACTTCCCTTCCACTGAAAACAACTCCGACGCGCTTGCGATTCACATGGCCGCGCGAGCGCACACGCTCGACGATTTCCTGTCCGGTGTAACAGCCCTTCGTGAAACTGACGTGCGAGTTTTCAAGTGCCGCTTCGTGCGGGATTACAGTCGAGTCAAAATCGTAGCCGAACCATGCAATTCCGGCTTCGAGACGCAAAACACTCAGCGCTTCATAGCCGAGCGGGCCGCCGCCGAACTTGCGCACGGCTTCGAGGACAATCTGCCAGAGGCGAGGAAGGTCTTCGGTGCGCGCGACGATCTCCGCGCCAGCGATGCCGCCGGGCGAGCGTTTCACGAGTTCGCAGCGAACGCCCGCGAGCTCCGTTTCAAGGAAGGCAAGTTCGCCTATTGGATCGATCGCGGGCGCGCCGAGCGAGGCGAGCACATCGACAGCGCGCGGGCCCTCGAGAGCGATAGCTCCAATCTCGCCCGAGCGATCGGTGAGTACGGCGTCATCCATGATGATGAACTTGTCGAGCGTTGCGAAAGTCTGCTGGCGAATCATTGCGTAGGTGACGATGCGAATCCGGTCTGGAAAAATGTAGGCTTCCAGTTCCGCGAGAATGTGGCCCTGGGAATTGAGCAGCAGCGAAACCGCTCCCTGCCCGATTGCAAGGTCGCGGATGTTATTCGTTACGACGGCGTTGAG
>DASTCZ010000250.1:0-7869 GCA_035710585.1 Candidatus Acidiferrales bacterium
ACCGCGCTGGCGATCGACCGCGAGCATCGGAGACTTTTCAGTGCTGGCCGAAATCCGCAGACGCTCGTGGTGATGGATGCCGACAGCGGAAAGATTATTCAGTCTTTCCCAATTAGCGCGGGAACAGATGCCGCTGCGTACGATCCTGCAACAGGAATGATTTTCGTTTCGACGCGCGAGGGAAACGTGCACGTCTTCCACGAGGACTCGCCGGACAAGTACAGCGAGGTGGACACGGTGAAGACTCAAGTCGGCGCGAAGACCATGGGGCTCGACACCAAGACGCATAATCTTTTTCTTGATACGTGCGATTTTGCGGCAGCGCCCGCTGCGTCGGACGGTCGCGGTGGACGCCAAGCACCGGTGCCGGGCACATTCCGAGTGCTGGTGTACGGCAAATAGCGCTGCGGACTTCACTTTTTTATTCCTGCAGCTCGCGTGCGTGACACGGAGCACGCGGAGTTGTGTCTTCGCGCACAGAATTTCGGCTTGAGTTCGAATAAAGAAGCCCTGGAGGCCAAGAGGTTCGCGACGGCGCCGCCGGCGCTGGCGAGCAAAGTAGCGGCATAGATCCGCGAGTGGTCACGCTTCAATCGAGGGCCCGAAGGCTCGCCACTTCGGGCCCTTTTTCTTTCACCACTAGCGGAAACGGCTCAAGCCGCTGTGAGGCCACGTCAAGGGCGCACCCTCATTCGCGTACAAATAGTCCACGGTCGGAATTCAATGTGCTGATTGAAAGCCCGCGAGCATCCCATCACTGAGCGGCGTTCGGGCCGCGACGCTAGTTCCGCAATTCCTGCCGGGAGATCCAGATGACTGGTCCACTTAGCCCCGAGCTCCTCCAAAAAATGCACTCGTATTGGCGAGCGGCGAATTATCTCTCCGTCGGACAAATCTATTTGAAGGACAATCCGCTGCTCACGAGGCCGCTCACACCGGAGGACATCAAGCCTCGCCTGCTGGGGCATTGGGGCACAACCACCGGCTTGAATTTTATTTACACGCACCTGAACCGCCTGATTAACGAACACGACTTGGACATGATCTACGTCATGGGGCCGGGGCACGGTGGGCCGGGGGCGATCGCTCACACTTACCTGGAGGGTTCGTACAGCGAGATTTATCCGAACATCGAACGCAATCAGGACGGAATGAAGCGGCTTTTTCGTCAATTCTCATGGCCTTACGGTGTTCCGAGCCACGTTGCGCCCGAAACTCCCGGATCCATCCACGAAGGCGGCGAGCTTGGGTATTCACTGCTGCACGCCTATGGCGCTGCGTTCGACAACCCGCGGCTGATTGTTGCGTGCATCGTTGGCGACGGCGAAGCGGAGACGGGCCCAGCGGCGACGAGTTGGCATTCGAATAAATTTCTGGATGCAGCGAAGGATGGCGCGGTGCTGCCGATTCTTCATTTGAACGGCTACAAGATCGCCAACCCCACGGTGCTAGCGAGGATGCCACACGAAGAATTGGACCAGCTTTTCTGCGGATATGGGTATCGCACTTTCTACGTGGAAGGCGACGAGCCGATGGAAATGCACCAAAAGATGGCGGCGACGTTTGACAGCGTGCTGCAGTGCATTCAGGAGATTCAGACCGCTGCGCGCGAGCGCGGCGTGAAGGAGTGGCCACGCTGGCCGGTGCTGATCTTCCGGTCGCCGAAAGGCTGGACCGGCCCGAAAGAAGTCGACGGGAAGCCAGTGGAAGGAACATGGCGTTCGCATCAAGTGCCGGTCGCCGATGTGCGGACGAATCCGGGGCATCTGAAAATCCTCGAGGACTGGATGAAGAGCTACCGCGCAGAGGAACTTTTCGACGAAGAAGGAAGATTCCGCGAAGAGCTGGCGGAGTTGGCGCCAAAGGGCCAGCGGCGGATGGGAATGAACCCGCATGCAAATGGCGGCTCGCTGCTCGAACCCTTGGTGCTGCCGAATTTCCGTAATTATGCGATAGAGATGAAAAGGCATGGCGGCCCGGAAACAGAAGCGACTCGCGTACTGGGCGGTTATCTGCGCGACGTGATGAAGCTAAACTTGAAAAAGCAGAATTTCCGCGTGTTCGGTCCCGACGAAACGGCTTCCAATCGGCTGGAGCGCATCTACGAAGCGTCGTCCAAGACGTGGGAGGAACCGACGCTTCCCACCGATGAAAATCTCGCGCCGGACGGGCGAGTGATGGAAGTCCTCAGCGAGCACATGTGCGAAGGATGGCTCGAAGGGTATCTTCTCACCGGGCGGCACGGATTTTTTTCGTGCTACGAGGCATTCATCCACATTGTGGATTCTATGTTCAATCAGCACGCGAAGTGGCTCAAGACGACGCGGACGATGACATGGCGCAAACCGATCGCGTCGCTCAATTATCTGCTCACGTCGCACGTGTGGCGGCAGGATCACAACGGCTTTTCGCATCAGGACCCCGGATTCATCGATCATGTCGCGAACAAAAAAGCGGACATCGTCCGGATTTATCTGCCGCCGGACGCAAATACGCTGCTTTCTGTGGCAGACCACTGCTTGCGGAGCCGCCATTATGTGAACTTGATCATCGCGGGCAAGCAGCCGGCGCCGATGTGGCTCGAGATGGAAGACGCTGTGCGGCACTGCATCGCGGGGCTTGGAGTTTGGGAATGGGCGAGCAATGACGACGGCCGCCCGGACGTGGTGATGGCGTGCGCCGGAGATGTGCCGACGCTGGAAATCATGGCGGCCGTGCAACTGCTGCGCGAGCACATCCCCGATTTGCGTGTTCGGGTGGTCAACGTGGTTGACCTGATGACGCTGCAGCCGGTTTCGGAGCACCCGCATGGGCTTGCGGATGAAGACTTCGACGCCGTGTTCACGAAAGACAAGCCGGTGATTTTCGCGTTTCACGGTTACCCGACGCTGATTCACCGGCTGACTTACCGGCGGCACAATCACTCCAATATTCACGTGCGCGGATACGTCGAGGAGGGCACGACCACGACGCCCTTCGACATGACGGTGCTGAATCGCATGGACCGGTATCAGCTGGCGCTGGACGTGATTCGGCGCGTACCGCGGCTAAGAGGAATGGCGGATGCCGCAACGCAAAAATTTACCGAGATGATGCAGAAACACAAGCTGTACGTGACCGAGCACGGCGAAGACATGCCCGAAGTGCGGAACTGGAAATGGAACTTGAATTGAGCCACGAATGAGCGACGCGAAAGTCCTGGCGCTAAATGGCGGATCATCGTCACTAAAGTTCGGATTGTTTGAAGAGGGCCGCGACGACGTAGAGGCAATCTGTTCTGGTGAGATCTCCGGCATCGGCACGCCGCAGGGGCAATTAATCGTTCACGGCACAAAAGGGGAACCGCTCCGCGAATCGCGAGGCCAGTTCGCCGATCTGGAGGGTGCTCTCGCTGCGGCGACGCAAAGTTTGGAAGGCGGCTCGCTTCCTGCGCCAACGGCTGTAGCGCACCGAGTTGTCCACGGCGGACCGCGATTGCTCGAACATCACGAAATCACACCGAATGTGCTCCGCGACCTCGAGACTGCGGCAGTTTTTGCGCCCCTCCATGTGCCCCAGACACTGTGCATGATCCGCGAAAGCCAGAAACACTTTCCCTCAGCGCGTCAGTTCGCTTGTTTCGACACGGCATTTCACCGCACGATGCCTGTCGCGGCATCGCGGTTCGCCTTGCCGAAAAAATTCTGGGATGAAGGAATAAAGCGGTACGGGTTCCACGGGCTTTCGTGCGAATCGATCCTGCATGGGTTGGGAGGCGATGTGCCGCCGCGTCTCATCGTCGCCCACCTTGGCAGCGGCGCGAGCATTACGGCGATCGAGAATGGCTGCTCGATGGACACCACCATGGGGTTGACGCCCACGGGCGGAATCGTGATGAGCACTCGGAGCGGGGATCTCGATCCCGGCGTACTGCTTCACCTGATGCGCACGGCCGGTTCCAGAGTCGAAGAGCTCGAGCGCCTGCTCGATCACGAATCCGGACTGCTGGGAATTTCAGGGCGCTCTGGCGACATGCGCGTTCTCCACCAAGCGGCTGGCGATGCAGATGCGAGGCTGGCGATTGAAATCTTTTGCCGAAGTTCGGCAAAAGCGATTGGCGGGTTCGCTGCGATGCTTGGTGGAGTGGACCTGCTCGTGTTCACGGGCGGAATCGGCGAGCATGACCCGGAGGTACGAGGACGAATCTGCGAGATGCTCGGATTCATGGACGTGGCGATCGATACAAAAAGGAACGCGACGAATTCACGAACGATCAGTACCGACGCACGCTCAGTGCGCGTGTCCGTAATCGAATCGCAAGAGGAGGCGCAGATGGCCCGTCATGCGTTCCGGCTCATCGGTGCGGGGTGAACGGATAGGATGACGTGGGCAGAGCACACATCGCGCCTGCATACGCGTTCTTGGTAGGCGTTTAAGGGCGCTGACGAGCGGCCTATCGGGCTCACGCACTGAGATCTTCCTTCGAGCAGAAGGTACGCGGATTTCCGGGAGCGGTTTCCTTTGAGGTGATTCTCCATGAGGTACGACTTTCTCGTCGAAACATATCGAACGGAACGCGTGAAGGTGATCAGCGTATGGAGTGAATTTCGCGACGAGGATCTGGCGGTCCGTCCGAACCCGAACGATCCTCGCGGGAGAAGCGTGCGCGAGCAAATGGTGCACCAGTGCGTGAGCGAAGATTTGTGGTTTCGCACGATGCTGGGCATCGACGTGGCCGCGCCACCTTTGCCTGGATCGGAGACACGGTTCGACTTCATGAAGCGGTATGCGGAAGACAGCGGGAAACGGCTCGCGGCGTTGGAAACTAAGGACGAGCCGTGGTTCGAAGGAAAGACGAATTTTTTTGAGGTGAAGCGTTCGCGCGCGTGGGTGATCGTGCGACGCATCGCGCATACTGCCCACCATCGCGGACAGCAGATGGTGATGCTAAGAATGCTCGCGCACTCCTTACACAGCAACTATGGACCAACTGCGGACACCGGCGGATTGATGCAGAATCACGCGCCGACAATCTATGCCTATTCGAGCATCGATGAGGCTCTGCGCGCTGAATCGAGCGGCGGAAACAAGGCGGCGCTGCCCGGCGTGGGCAGCAAGCCGGTGACCGAGCGGCCTTGAATCTAGCAAGATAACGTCAAGTGCTACACAAGACTATGTAACTAAAAAGTGTCGCTATGAATGTGCCTGAGCTGCAAACCCGCCGGTTGATTCTGCGCCCGCTCGAAATCGCAGACGCACCGGACATCCAAGAGCTCTTTCCGCATTGGGAGATCGTGCGGCACCTATCGAATCAGGTGCCCTGGCCGTATCCCCCCGATGGAGCGGAATGCTTTATCCGAGAGAAGGCAGTTCCGCAAATGGAAAGCGAGGAGGCGTGGTATTGGACGTTGCGATTGAAGAAGGCGCCGGAGCATCTGATCGGCATCATCAATCTCGTGAAGGGCGATTTGATCAATCGCGGCTTCTGGGTGGGACTCGAGTGGCAAGGACAAGGCTACATGACCGAAGCGTGTGCCGCTGCGACAGATTACTGGTTTGATGTTTTGAAATTTCCTGTCCTGCGAACTCCGAAATCAGTCGCGAACGAGGCTTCGCGACGTATTTCGATGCGACAAGGAATGCGATTGGTCGCGACTGAGGAGCACGACTTTGTCGAAGGGCGATTGCCCGCCGAAATTTGGGAAATTTCGGCTGAAGAATGGCGTGCGAACCGGGAGAAAGTGCGCTCGGAATCAAAGCGGAGCGGCTGACCGTGAACAGCCAGTCTTCACATTAAGCTCGACGTCAGATTGGAAATTTAGCGCCGGCCTCACGTTTTAAGCGCGGCCACAGGCGGCTCAGACTTCAGAACCGATGCTCGCACAACCCGGTCGCGGCCTTCTTGCTTGGCGCGGTAGAGCGCGGAATCCGCGGCGCGGAGCAGCGCTTCGCCGGAAGAGCCATCTTCCGGAAACGCCGCGACGCCGATGGAAAGTGTGACGCGGTCGAGAGCTTGTCCGTGAATCTGCGCGACAGCCTGGCGGGCAGCCTCGCGAAGCTGTTCAGCCCGCTGGCAGGCCGATTCAGGCGAGGCATCCGGAAGAATGATCGTGAATTCTTCGCCGCCGTAACGGCACACGATGTCGTCGCCGCGGAAAATCGACTGAAAAAGATTGCCGAGAATTCGCAGGACGGCGTCACCAGTTTCGTGGCCAAACGTGTCGTTGAAACGCTTGAAGTGATCAACGTCCAGCATCATCACGCCGAGCGACGATTTTTTCCTGCCCGCGCGGCGCAGTTCCCGTTCGAGCGATTCCTCCATGTAGCGGCGGTTGTAGAGGCCGGTAAGTGGATCGCGCACGGACTGCATGCGCAGGATTTCGCGCATGCTGAGATTGGCGAGCGCCAGCGCGGCCTGTTCGGCGAAAGTCTTGGCGAGGCGGTGTTCAGCCTCGGTCAGTAGCGCCGGACTTAACGCCGAGCCAACGTGGCCAGTGTCCAGGTAGAGAAGTCCCAGCGCTTCGCCGTGGGCCATCATTGGCACGCACATCGCGCGTGCGGGCCGAACGGCGCCGAGATGGGCGCACGCGAGAACTACGGGATCCTGATCAACCAGATGCACCCGGCCGAGACGTAACCCCCAGCAATCCTTCGGCGCGAAAAAGCTTTCCGCGAGCGCGGGCTCGCCCCATTTCGCGACGACTTCGACGATGTCGCGCGAGCTTGCCGTCATGCACACGGCGCCCGATGTGCCTGGGAAAAGGATTTGCGCGCGATCGACGATGAGGCGATGCGCCTCTTCGGAAGAAAGCGAAGATTGAAGCAAGTCGCTCAGTTCGCTGAGCAGCGCGGATTCGCGATTCAGCTTGACGGTTTTTGAGTAGAGTTCCTCATACTTCTCCACTTGATCGGAAAGATCGCGCCAGCGGCGGATGGAAAAAAAACTGAGTCCAACAAGCAGAATCAGCGCGGCTACGATGGATTCGTCAACCTTGGTGTCTTTGTGATCTGCGATCCATTGCGCCAGAGATCCGGTGTCGAACAGAAATACGAGAAGCACAGCCACACTCACGGCACAGCAGATGACGATCACGTCCCGCCGCTGGGTGTTGCGAAGTTTTTCGGAGATCGGAAGATGTTCGCGCTCGTGCGATTCCTCGTATTCGATCAAGCGGGAGCTGAGACCGAACCACTTGCGGATTGAAAGAAAGCTTACTCCCACGATAAAGAGGATGGAGACGAAAAGGATTTCGTCAACTTTGGATTCCTTGCGCGCGGCCACCCATTGCGCGAGTTTGCCTGTATCGAGCAGAAAAACAAGGATGACGGCGATTACCGCCGCAAAGCCGAACCCGATGAGATCCCACCGAAATTCCTTTTTGACTTGGCCAGTTTCGTGGTTTTGCTTTACTTGTGTGAGCTTCATCTGTGAGAGCGATCCGATCTTGAGTTTGCGATAAAGAGTCGGAATATGCGTGCCGCGCTGCGTGCCAGCAGTTTCATTATGGGACAGTCAATTTCGCGGAAGTTTCCCCTCAAAGAAATGTGAAGAGGAAGTAACCTGTACTTTGAGACGGGGGAACAGCCGGTGCAGAATTTCTCGTGCTGTACAGCCTCTGACCTGCAGGCGCAGGCGAACTTCCGGTGCTGCCCGAATCTACAGGTGGGCACAATAGTGGGCGCACTCAAAAACGACCACGTTAGTTGGCAAGGCAAAACCGCTCACAAGTACATCCCGTCGTTAGGATTAGCTGGTGAGCCGCCCAGGACTCGAACCTGGAACCCGTTGATTAAGAGTCAACTGCTCTACCAATTGAGCTAGCGGCCCACAAAACCGCAGTTCCAATTCCCCAAAATTCGGGTTTGCAGCGGTTCCACGGAAGGAGATTC
>DASTCZ010000251.1:0-17843 GCA_035710585.1 Candidatus Acidiferrales bacterium
GTGATCTGCACGATTGAAAATTTCGATCCGATGGGCGTGCACACGGGCGATTCCATCACCGTCGCTCCGGCACAAACCCTTACGGACAAGGAATACCAGCGGATGCGCGACGCCGCTGCGGCTGTGATCCGCGAAGTGGGCGTGGAAACGGGCGGATCGAACATCCAATTCGCCGTCGATCCGAAGACGGGGCGAATGGTCGTCATCGAAATGAACCCGCGCGTTTCGCGCAGTTCTGCGCTCGCGAGCAAGGCCACGGGCTTCCCGATCGCAAAGATTGCCGCGCGGCTCGCCGTGGGCCTTACGCTCGATGAGATCCCCAACGACATCACGCGAAAGACGCCCTCTTGCTTCGAACCTTCGATCGACTACGTCGTCGCGAAAATCCCGAAATGGCAATTTGAGAAGTTTCCGGGCGCAGACACCGCGCTAGGAACCCAGATGCAATCCGTCGGCGAAGTGATGGCGATCGGCCGCACGTTCAAGGAAGCTCTGCAAAAGGGAATTCGATCACTGGAACCGCATGCGCCGTGGCGAGCGCCGGCGGAAACGCCCGTGTCGCTGCTGCGAGAGAAACTTGCGACGCCGCGGCCGGACCGCATTCACTGGCTATTCGTTGCGCTCGAACGTGGCCTGCCCGAGAAAGAAGTCTGCGACCTGACAAAAATCGATCCCTGGTTCGTCGGCCAACTGCGTGAAATCCTCGATGTGAATCGCCGCGCCGCAAAGATGACGCTCGAAACCGTGACGCCGGAGCTTCTGCACGAATCCAAGCGCAACGGCACCAGCGATGAACAGCTCGCGCAAATATGGAACACCACTCCGACGGCGGTGCGGCTCCAGCGCAACAAAATGAAGCTTGCGCCGGTGTTCAAGCGCGTGGATACGTGCGCCGCGGAATTCGAGTCGTTCACTCCGTATCTCTATTCGACCTACGAAGAAGAAGATGAAGCCGCCGTCACGCCCAAGCCGAAAATCGTGATTTTAGGCAGCGGGCCAAACCGCATCGGGCAGGGAATCGAATTCGATTACTGCTGTTGCCACGCGTCGTTCGCTCTTCGCGAAGATGGCTACGAGACGGTGATGGTGAACTGCAATCCGGAAACGGTTTCGACCGATTACGACACGTCAGACCGGCTTTATTTCGAGCCCCTAACGCTGGAAGACGTGCTGGCAATTTTCGAGCGCGAAAAGCCGCAAGGCGTGGTGGTGCAATTCGGCGGGCAGACTCCGCTGAATCTCGCGATGGAGTTGAAGCGTTGCGGCGTGCCCATTATCGGAACGCCGCCGGAATGCATCGATCTCGCCGAAGATCGCCGACGATTTGGGCGATTGCTTGACGAACTCAAGATTCCGCAACCGAAAAATGGCACCGCGCTGGTGCCGGAAGAAGCCGCGCGCGTCGCTGCGGAGATCGGATTGCCGGTGCTGGTGCGCCCGAGCTATGTGCTTGGCGGACGCGCGATGGTGATCGCCTACGACATTGAGACCGTTCAATCGTATGTCGCGCAGGCGGCGCTGATGGGACCGGCGCGTCCCGTGTTGATCGATCAGTTTCTCGAAGATGCGACCGAAGTCGATGTGGACGCGCTTGCCGATGGAACGGATGTCGTCATCGGCGGAATCATGGAGCACATCGAAGAGGCAGGAGTGCACTCGGGAGATTCGTCCTGCGTGCTGCCCACCGTTACGCTGCAGCCGAAGGTTCTCGACAGGATCCGTCAATATACGCAGCGGCTCGCGCAAGCCCTTGGCGTCGTCGGCTTGATGAACGTGCAGTACGCCATCCAGCGCGACAAAGTGTACGTGCTCGAGGTGAACCCACGCGCATCGCGCACCGTTCCATACGTAAGCAAGGCGGTCGGCGTGCCGCTGGCCAAAGTCGCCGTGCGCCTGATGACCGGCAAAAAGCTGCGCGACATGAAATTACCCGTGGTCGAAACGAACGGTGTGGCGGAAATAGCCGTGCGGGACTACTACGCCGTGAAATCGCCGGTTTTTCCGTTCAACAAATTCCGCGGCGTCGATACCATACTCGGACCCGAAATGCGCTCAACTGGCGAAGTGATGGGCGTGGCGAAAAACTTCGGCCAGGCATTTGCGAAGGCCCAACTCAGCGCCGGCCAGAAGCTGCCTCGCAGCGGGACTATCTTCATCAGCGTGAGCGATCATGACAAGCTCCTCGCGGTGCCCCTCGCGCGCGACCTGATGGATCTCGGCTACCGTCTGATTGCCACGCGCGGTACGGCGACTGCGCTGCAATCGCATGGAGTGAAAATCGAAACGATCTATAAGGTAAACGAGGGCCGGCCAAATATCGTCGATCTGGTCAAAACGAACAAAGTGGACCTGATCATCAACACTCCGTTGGGCCGCGAATCCTTCTACGACGAAAAATCGATTCGTCGCGCCGCCGTCCGCTATGGCGTTCCCTGCATCACGACACTTTCCGCGGCAAATGCGGCCGCCCGGGGTCTCCGGTCGCAAGCGGAAGACGCAATTGAAGTGGCCGCACTCCAGGATCTCCACAAGCGAAGTCCCGCGGCACAGAGCCAGACCTCAGGGAGTTGATTTATGCGATTCGACGGGATTTTTGCGCCGCTCTCCACGCCGTTTACGCCCGGCGGCGAACGCATCGACTTTGATGCATTGAAGGAAAACATTTCCGCCTACAATCGCACGGCTCTCGCTGGTTACGTTGTTTGCGGATCGACCGGAGAAGCGAATTTTCTCTCGTCGGACGAAACGGACGCTTTGTTCGCGGCGGTGGCCGAAAATTCATCGCCCGATAAGGTCCTGATCGCCGGGACGGGGATCGACTCGCTCTCTGAAACGATCCAGCGGGGCAAGCGAGCCGGAGAACTTGGCTACAAGGCCGTCCTGGTACGCACGCCGCACTATTACAAGCCGCTCATGACGCACGAAGCCCTCGTCGAATACTACAGCCGGGTGGCAGATGCTTCTCCCGTTCCAGTTCTCGTCTATTCGATCCCGCAGTATACGGGAGTTGAAGTGCGCCCCGGAACTGCGGCCCAGCTCGCGCGACATCCGAACATCGTCGGACTAAAAGAGAGCTCAGGCCGTCTTGAGACCGTTCGCGCGATTATCGACGCCACTCCCAAAACGTTTCAGACGCTCGTTGGATCCGCGTCTATTCTTGAAGCTTCGCTGCGGCTCGGCGCGGTCGGCGGGATTCTGGGGCTTGCGGACGTCCTTCCAAACGAGTGCGCTCAACTTTTTGCCGCGGCGCGCTCCGGCGATTTAGCTGGTGCGGAAGAGCTGCAAGCGCAAATCGAGCCCGTCTCAAAGAAATGCGTAAGCGAGCTGGGGCCGGCGGGAGTGAAGTACGCGATGGACTGCCTGGGTCTTTCTGGCGGCGAGCCGCGGCTTCCGCTCCTACCTCTTACGGAATCGCAAAAGGAAAGTGTAAACGCCGTTCTTGCGGCCATCGGGAAATCTTCCGTCGGCGCCGTCGGCGACTAAAAACGCTGCAGAAACCTACTGTCGAGGCGGGGTCGCAACCGCCCTCGAATCCACAAACATCTTGCGCGCTGGAAGATTGAGCGAGCCCACCGCTCCTGTTCCTTCATCTCGCGCGACAAACCGCACTTCGGCAACGTCGTCGCGCACGTGCAACGTGCCTGAAACTTTCAGGCCGTCCTTCTGAATGTTGTCGTAAGTCTTTTGCATTAAGTTCAAGTCGAGCGTCTGCGACGTGGTATCGAGAGTCTTTCCGTCCGGCCCCAGCTGCACCCACACGACATCAACCTTGTCCGCCCAGCGGTCGCCTTTTTGCTCGAAGCGCATCTGCTGGGGATCCAGCTTCACCTGCGTCTTGATTTGCTTGGCGCCCGGCACGTCCACGGCATCCGCAACGATCGTGATCCCGAGTTCCGTCGATTCAAGCGGGCTATTCACGGCGTCTGCCAGTTTCAGCTTGCCGGCGGTCGCATTGTCAGGATTTTCAAGAAACGCAAAATATCCGCGGCGGTAGCGAACCTCGATGGAAGGCTTCTTCACTTCGACCTTGATCTCGTGGAAATGGCCATCCCACGGAACGTCGCTTGGGTAGTAGCTCAGCACGTAGGTGACGCGCGAATCGTCGATGGCTTTCCGCACGGCTCCGCGAATGTCGTTGTTGTTGTAGAACGCGCGCCCGCCCGTGCGCTCCGCGAGCATGTTCATGGTGTCGAAATTTTCGCGGGGCGGGTGAATCTGGGGCACTGTCTGCGGCCCCTGCTGGCGCCTGGCGGACGGACCCGGATTCCTGGCTGCCGCAGCGACATTCACGGGCGGAATCAAACCCCGCGCGTCCACGGGATAGATGGCAACATTGGCGTTATTCAGCGCCTGGGCCGCATTTTCGATATCTCCGCCGAAAGACTGCACGGCCAGCGGATCGCTATCCACGCCGATAATTTGATTCGGAAAACTGCCCGAAACCCAGATCAGATTTTTGCGACCGGGCAGCCCCGTCAGGTGAGAAGCAATCGATTCGATCGCGTCGGCGGTCTTCGTCACGCGATCGGTGGTGAAAAATTGCGACACCATTGCGTTGGAAGCATCGAGCATGGCGTCCATGGTGTCGTCGCCCGTGTCAGACGCGTCAAAATCGGAGCCGGCCATCTGGTGCGTCTCCGTGACCGACGACTTATCGAGCGCGCGGAGCAGGGAATCGGCGTCGGTTGTGAAATCGTGCAGGATGCGAAGCTGATTCTTCAGTTCGTAGAGCGCGACCCGGTCATCGGGCTGGAGTTGGTGCAAAAACTTGATCACCTGCTGCCTCGCAAACGCCATGTCCGTGACGTGAGTGTTGAGGTAGTCGATCAGAATGACCGTGACGCTCGTGGGGACTCCCGCTTTTTCCTCAAAGCGGTTCGAAAACGTATGGGCAAGCTGCCCCGTGGTCATCGCAGCCGTTTGCAAGGCTGGTGCGCCGGAAACCTGATTCGTTTCCTCGGCAAAGAAATCAATCGATTGCGGCTTTCCGGAATCGAGCAGCGAAAAGTCGTCTTTTGTTAAGCCTGTTACGGGCTGGCCGTGCTTGTCCGTCACAATTACGTTGACCTGGACGAGCCGCGTAGCAACCTTCAGCGCAGGTGCCTGGCCAGCCGAGGCCTGCGGTGCGGGCGAGCCGGGAGCGCTGACTGGTGGCGGCGTTTGCGAATTCGATTGGGATTGCGAGAATCCGGGCGCCGCGATCAAGCAGCCGCACACGAGCGGCAGCAAGCGAGTTAATAATTCTCGAACCGGATTTCGCATCAGAACCACCCCCGTTAGCACCTGTGAACTATAAGACGCCGTTACCTCGGTTGCAGTTACTCCGCATTTTTTCGCTGCGCGATGCGTCCGGCACCGTGCCTGCCGCATCTAGAAACAAACCCGGCCGGTTTGCCGGAGTTGCGCAGCCTCGCTATCATAAACAGCCCCTCGGAGTGGTGAATGGAGTTTGACTGTCTCGCGCCAAATGAACTGCCGCACGTTACGCGGCTCTATACCGCCTATCTGAGCGGTGCGAAAAAGCTCTGCGAATTCTATCCGCATCCCCCGACCCTGGCTGCGATTTCGAGCGTCTCCCGCGAACGCAAGCGCGAACGCCGTTATTCGCCTGAAATGCGTGCGGCCGTCGCTAACATCCTCGCGAGACAAAACGGAGACATTTCACCGGCCGGAATGCATCCGGCGATCGAACGCAATCTTGCGAGCTTCCGCGAAGGCGCGATGGCCGTCGTCACTGGCCAGCAGGCGGGCCTTTTCGGCGGCCCGGCATATACATTTTACAAAGCGTTGACGGCGATTCGTCTGGTTCAGGAGCTGCACCATCGCGGCGTCGAAGCCGTTCCCATTTTTTGGATTGCGAGCGAAGATCACGATCTTGCCGAAGTGAGCGCGTGCGATTGGCTCACTTCGCATGGAGTCGAGCATTTGCAGTGGCAGGCAGCTTCGCCAGACGTGTCTGGCCGAAGTGTTGGGCGCGTGCCGCTGCGTGAAGAGATCGTGGACCTTGCGAGGAGAGCGGCCGAATCGCTCGAGGGGCCGGCCTGCGAAGAGATCGCAGAGGCGCTCACCACCGCGTATCAACCGGCGGAAACATTTGGGACGGCATTCGCAAAATTGTTGCGCGCTCTTACGGGCCGCTTTGGGCTAATCCTGCTGGATCCGCTGGACGCAAAATTGCACGAACTGGCTGCGCCGTTGCTCGAACGCGTCGTCGAGCAGCAATCGGCGCTGTCCTCCGAACTGGCTGAGCGGGGGAAACGCCTGGAGCGAGCCGGATATCACGCGCAGGTAAAGGTCGGCGCCGCCAGTACGCTTCTCTTTGGCACGGAAAACGGAAAACGCGTCGCGATCCGGCAGAAGAATGGCGAGTTTCTGCTGGGAGAGACATCCGCTGACGGTGCAAATCTTCGACGCCGCATCAACGAAGACCCGGCAGGGTTCAGTCCCAACGCGCTGCTGCGACCGGTCGTGCAGGATACGCTCCTCCCTACGATCGCGTACGTCGCAGGCCCGGCCGAGATCGCATACTTCGCGCAGTCGCAGGTCGTCTACCAGCATCTCGGCGCGACGATGCCGGTGATCGTGCCGAGAGCGAGCTTCACCTTAATCGGACCGTACGTGGAAAGGTTGATCGAAAAGCACAGCCTCGATCTCCGGAGGGATGTTCTTGGCGGGCGGCAGTTGCTTCGGAAACGGCTCGAATTGAATTCACTTCCTCGCGGCATGACTGAAAAATTCCAACAAGGCGGAGAGGAAATCAGCGAAGTTCTGGCGAACCTAAGAAAACCGATCACCAAGCTGGATTCGACTCTGGGCGGCGCGGTGGACACGGCGTCGCGAAAGATTATCTTCCAGCTGCAAAAGCTTCGCGCGAAGACGTCGCGCGCGCGCGATCTTCGCGACGGAGTTCTCACGCGCCACGAAAAAATAATTCGCGACGCCTTGTATCCGTCAAACCATCTGCAGGAACGAGTGCTCAGCTTGCTGCCGTTCCTGGCGCGTCACGGCGCTGACCTGCTCGACGTCTTGGCCCGCCACGCAGGAATTAGCACTCCGGCGCACCAAATCGCGCGCCTGTAACGCAAGCGCGCGAGTCTTTTTGATAAACAGAAAGCGCGAATTCTCTTACGCCTATCAGGGTTCAAAAAAGTAGAAGGGCCGGAATCTCCCGTTGTTCCGGCCCTTCCGAGTTGAATAGTTCGTAGTTGGATCCTACGAAGCCAATTTCCTCCGCAAAGCTCCGGCAACACCCAACAGACCCGAACCGAACAGCACGAGCGTGCCCGGCTCCGGAACGGAAGGCGCCGCTGTCGAGACCAAGTCGGCCGTGAACGAGCCTGAGATAGTCCTGCCGGCGGTGACATCCGCCGACGTGCAGGTGCCGCTCGGGCAGAGCATCGTCAGCACTTGTTCGGGCGTTAATCCTGCGAAGGGAATGGTGATCAAGCCCATGTAATTCGTGGGATTGGTCCCGTCTTTCGCTTGTCCGGTAAACGACAGCAGTACGGAGGTTCCCGTCGCCGTATCGGAAAAGATCAGCGGTGAGCCGGCGATCGGAGAGCAGCCATTTCCCAGAGTGACGGTCGCGCAATTCGTCGTTGAGGAGCCCCCTGCGATGCCGCTAAGGCTGTAAACGAGCGACGAATTGGCGGAGAACGTCACAAAACTGGAAATGGCGCCCGACGTAAAGCTCAACGGGCTGGTCATCTGGACAGCCTCAGTCGCACTCAAACATCCGGCGGTGCCAAGAGTGCCCGAAGCGCATCCCGCAAACTTTAGCGACGTTCCGGCATTCACTTCGGCATTCCACGGCGGACCTGGGGGAGTTGAGCTCGGGTCTGCGGTGAATGCCAGACTCGAAAGGCTGATGTTGACCGTGCCTGCGGACGTGAGTTTCAGGTCTCCGATCGTGTCAGCCGATGCCGCAGCGGTGAAAACGAAACACGCAGCGGCAGCCAAAGATATACACGCGATTACAGCGCGCAGCTTCATTCGACCTCCTGGAGTTTGGGCTAGTGGGCTGGCAGAACGAAGTCGGGAACGAACTCCGTACCCGTGATGAGATGGGTTGACGGGGGCGGCTGATGTCCGCAAATTTCGAAAAGACGTACCGAAAATTCCTCAACCCGATCCTGTAGGCAAGTACTAGGGAAAATCCTGATTTGCACTCGATAATATGCTGCATCGGGGAATCGCCGCGATTCAGCATGGACCGTCAATCCGGCATTGGTGAGGCGATTTGGCTGTTTTCGCCAGCCCGCGGGCCACGAATTTCGCGTGATACAATACGCGTCCGAACTCATTTCTGGAGACGAACTCGATGAAAGTGACTCCCGGCAAAAAAAAGGGACTTGAAGCTGTGTCTGATTCTCGGGGCGTGATTGCCGCAGCGGCCATGGATCAGCGCGGATCGCTGCGCAATGCGATCGCAAAAGACAAGGGCATCGACAAGAAAGCAGTCACCCCTGAAATGATGCAGGAGTTCAAGGAAGCGGTCGTCCGCATACTCACGCCGCACGCGAGCGCCATCCTTCTCGACCCAGAATTTGGTCTTTCCGCCGCGAAGCAGCGGGACAAAAAGTGCGGCTTGCTGCTGGCGTATGAAAAGAGCGGATATGACAACACCCAGCCCGGGCGCCTTCCGGACTTGCTCGATGATTATTCGGTTCGCAGGATCGTGGAAGCGGGGGCGGATTGCGTGAAAATTCTGCTCTACTACACGCCATTCGATGCGAAGAGCATCAACGAGATGAAGCACGCTTGGGTAGAGCGCATCGGTGCGGAGTGCGCCGCGGCGGATGTGCCGTTTTTCCTCGAATTCGTCGGCTACGATGAAAACTTGGACGAAAAGGGGATCGAATTCGCGCGCAAAAAACCGGACGTGGTAGTTCAAAACATGGCGGAATTCTCCAAAGATCGCTACGGGGTCGATATCATGAAAGTCGAAGTGCCCGTCAACATGGCGTTTGTGGCGGGCACGCGCGCCTGCAAGGGCGAGTCCGCCTATACGCGCGATCAGGCAAAGGATTACTTCAGGAAAGCCGCGAGCGTCGCAAAGAAGCCGTTCATCTATCTCTCAGCCGGCGTGAGCAACGATGTATTCAGCGAGACTCTCGACCTGGCCGCCGAATCGGGCACGAACTTCTCCGGCGTTCTTTGTGGGCGCGCCACGTGGAAAGAAGGCATCCCGGTTTACGCCAAGCAGGGAGTGAAAGCCCTTGAGGACTGGCTCTCTGACCAGGGCGTCAAAAACATTAAGAACGTAAACGGGCGTCTAACCGCCGCCAAACCCTGGTTCGCATTCTACGGAGCCAGCTCCCCCGCAGGGGTCAGCTGAGATTCGGTGTCTGCGGCTCCTCAGCAATCGGAAACACATCGCCCGCGCTCGCATCGAGCGACGCTCGAGGTCGAATCTTCGCGCCGCACGCAACTGATCGACATCACTCGGCAGGTCGAACACGAGGTCGCGCGCTCAGGGATTCACGAAGGTGTCTGCCATCTGTATGTTTCGCACACCACGGCCGGCGTGATCATCAATGAGCATGACGACCCGGACGTCGCTCGCGATATCGAAACCGTGCTGGATGAACTGGTTCCTCGCGATGATGGCTATCGCCACGCCGAGGGAAATTCCGACTCGCACATCAAAGCATCGCTCGTCGGCATTTCGGAGACGATTTTGGTTGAGCGAGGCCGTTTGCTTCTGGGACGCTGGCAGGGAATTCTCTTTTGCGAGTTCGATGGACCTCGCCACCGCGAGCTGGAGTTGAAAATCGTTCCGGATTAATCGATGAATCTCGGCATTTACATCCAGGTGCCTTTCTGCCGAACGAAGTGCACCTACTGCAATTTCCACACCGGCGTGTATTCCAAATCTCTGTACACGCCCTATTGCGATTCCCTCGTGTCAGAAATCCGAAATTGGAAGAGCGTGTACGAAGCCGCGGGACTGGCAGAAGCAACCGAAGCCGCGCAATTCGTGACAGACACGGTCTACATCGGCGGCGGCACGCCAAGCCTGCTCGATCCGCTCGAGCTCGGGCGAATGATTGAGGCGATTCGAGAATCTTTCAATTGCAAGATTGCGGAAGCGACGCTCGAGGCCGACCCGGAGACCGTCACCCACGCGAAGGCGGATGCGTGTCTGGCCGCGGGAATCAATCGCATCAGTCTCGGAGTGCAGTCGTTCAATGATGCTGAACTGGCCGCTGCGGGCCGCCTGCATCGAGCCGCAGATACCGTCGCAGCCGCAAACACATTGCGGTCGGCCGGATTCGAAAGTATCAGTTTTGATTTGATCGCCGGCTTGGCCTACCAAACGTCCGCTTCTTGGAGCGACTCTCTGAAGCAGCTCGTTAACCTTTCGCCGGAACACGTTTCCGTGTACATGCTCGAAGTGGATGAAGGTAGCCGTCTCGGTCGCGAGGTACTGGCAAGCGGAGCGCGGTACAGCGCTTCGAAATTACCGGCAGACGATCAAATCGCGGATTTCTATGAACTCGCCCGCTGCGAACTTTCTCGCGCCGGATACAATCATTACGAGATCTCGAATTGGGCGAAGCCGGGCTTCGAATCGCGGCACAATCTGAAATATTGGCGCAGGCATCCGTATTTCGGCTTCGGCGCCGGAGCCCATTCGTTTTGCAGCAGCCGGCGTTGGGCCAATCTTCACGACCCCGCGCGATACTTGGCCGCGATCCAATCGGGCGCCTCGGCAATCGATCAGACCGAGATCCTCAATTCGCCGCAGAAGCTCGACGAGGAACTGTTCCTAGGACTCCGATTGAATGCAGGCATCGACGTTCCCGCAATCGAAGCGCGCTACAATGTAACGCTCAGAGACCGGATCGCCGAACTTGAACGCCGCGGCTTGCTGGTTATGCAGGGTTCGAATGCGCGCCTAGCGGCGGACCGTATCTCGGTTTCAAACGAAGTCTTTACCGAATTGATGAGCTAGCCGTAAGGGAGCCAAGCATGTACGGAAGCACCACGACCGCCGCGCCGCAAACTGATTCCGCACCGGAACTCGACGCTCAAAGGTTGACTGCGCCAATCGTCGACCTGCGCAGCGATACCGTCACCAAGCCCAACGCAAAGATGCGCCGGGCAATGGCCGAAGCGGAAGTAGGCGACGACGTGTATGGCGAAGATCCCACCGTCAATCGCCTGCAGGAACGCGCCGCCGAAATATTCGGGCGCGAGGCCGCTCTATTTGTGCCCACGGGCTCAATGGGCAATTTGATAGCGGTCAAGGTTTGGACTCAACCGAGCAACGAAGTGATCTGCGATCAGCGCGGCCACATCAATCAGTACGAAATGGCTTCGATGAGTGCGATTAGCGGCTGCCTCTCGAAGACCGCCGTGACGCCGGATGGAATTCTCAGTTGGCAATTGATCGAGCCCCTGATCTCTCCGAAAATTTATTACCGCTCGCAGACGGCGCTGGTCGCGCTTGAAAACTCGCACAACATGGCAGGGGGCACGATCTATCCCACCCACGTCGCCGAAGACATCTGCGATCGCGCGCATGCCGCGGGGCTTCGTGTTCACCTAGATGGCGCGCGCATCTTCAACGCTTCGGTGGCGCTGGGCCAACCCGTGAAAGCGATCACCGGCAAGTTCGATTCGATCATGTTTTGTCTCTCGAAAGGTTTGGGTGCGCCCGTCGGCTCCATGCTCGTCGGCTCGCGGGAATTTATTGAGAAGGCGCGCATCATCCGTAAGCTCGTCGGCGGCGGCATGCGCCAGGCTGGCGTCTTAGCCGCGGCAGGCCTCGTGGCTCTTGAGGATTCGCCATCTCGCCTTCACGAAGATCACGCGAATGCGCGCTTTCTTGCGGAGGGTTTGGCGCGGCTGACAGGAATCACGGTCGACCCCAAGAAAGTGCAGACAAACATCGTGATATTCGATGTGCGCGGCACCGGCAGCACTTCAGCCGAAATTGCCGGAAAGCTCGCGAAGCATCGCGTACTTTGCGGCCCTTCCGACAAGCATTCGATTCGCATGGTGACGCATTGCGACGTCAATCGGCCCGGTATCGAGCGCGCGCTTGAAGTGTTTTCATCGGTGTTGAATCAGAACTAATCCTGCCTTCCGATGCGACGTTACGATTTTCACTTGCTTCGCGCAAACAGCCGAAGCCTCCCGGTCATCGCGCTGTTCGTCTTCTTCACCCACACACCTCGCGCGCAGGATGATCCGCTGAAACAATGCCAGGCCGCCGCCGCGGCCAAACTCGAAACCGCCGTCCAGATCTGTTCCGACGCCATCATGCACGCCAGCCTCGCCCCAGCGGCTCTCGCGGATGCTTATCTTTCCCGCGGCACTGCGTATGACACGAAGAAGGATTACGAAAAGGCCATCGCCGATTTTCACGAGGTCGTTCGCCTGCAGCCAAAATCCGCCGTCGCATACTACGCCCTTGCGCAGGTCGCTATGGAACAGTCGAATTCCACCGAAGCGATTCAACGCTACTCCGATGCTCTCCGAGCCAATCCCAAATTTGTTCCGGCGCTCACCGACAGGGGTCTCGCCTACTTGTCCAAGGGCGATTCGGACCACGCTCTGGAAGACTTCACTCAGGCCATACGCATCGGACCTGAATATATACCTGCGTACATGAATCGAGCCTCGGTGTATGCGCGACGAAACGATTTATCGCTCGCCCTCCGCGACTACGATCGCATTTTGCAAATTAATCCCTCGTATCTTCCCGGAATTCTCGCCCGGGCGAACACCCGTGCCGCGGCGAAGCAGTATGACGACGCGATCTACGATCTCGACGACGCGATTCGCCTCCAGACCGGCAACGCCGGCATCTGGGCGCGCCAAAGCGACATCTACGCAGAAAAAGGTGATTACGCGCACGCCATCCGCGATTTGAATGCGGCGCTGCGTCTTCAGCCCTCGAACGCGACCCTTCTCAGCGCCCGCGGATATTCTGAGACTTACATCGGCGATTACACCTCCGCCGAACGCGATCTCACCGCCGCACTGGCATCAAAAAAAGATGAAGCTTACTTCACACTTTGGATTTTCTTGGCGCAGCGCAAAGCGGGCAAGCCCGGCATAGACGACCTGAAAAAGAACGCCGCCTCCGTGAAAATGGACGCATGGCCCGCGTCGGTTTTGAGGTTTTATCTCGGAGAACTCCCTTCTGACGCCGTGCTCGAAGCAGCAAATAATGGCGACGCGCTGAAATCTGTGGGTCAGCACTGCGAAGCGTATTTTTATCTCGGCGAGGACGCACTCCTTCGTGGCAAACCTGACGAAGCAGCGAAACTCTTTCAGCAGAGCATCTCAACCGGCCTTTCCGCATATGTCGAGTACCGCGGTGCTATGGCCGAACTTGATCGAATGAAAGCATTTCACAATTGAATAGGTTCTCCGCATCCGCAATCCTCAGCGGCTACGTCGCGCTTGATCGCGCGCCCGTTTCCCTCAAACCCGAATGAGCTTCCCTTACGCCGCAGTGATCTTTGATATGGACGGTCTAATCTTCGATACCGAGCCGCTCTACCGCACCGCCTGGCAGCGTGCGTCGGCACAACTCGGTTTTGACCTCACCGACGCCATCTATCTCCGCTTGATCGGCCTCGGCCGCACCGGCTCCGAACGGGTTCTCTCCGCCGAGTTCGGGCCCGCATTCTCTCCCGAAAAATTCCGCAGCCTGTGCAAAGCGATCGAAAGGGAAGTCCTCGCAACGACTCCGCCCGCGGAAAAACCCGGCTTTCGTGCGCTGCTGGATTTTCTCAAATCGCAAAATGTGCCCATGGCTCTCGCCACTTCTACCGATCGCGCCGTCGCCGACATTCACCTCACCCGC
Source organism: Candidatus Acidiferrales bacterium (assembly GCA_035710585.1). Taxonomy (GTDB): domain Bacteria; phylum Acidobacteriota; class Terriglobia; order Acidiferrales; family UBA7541; genus DASTCZ01. Next base: position 13,826 of record DASTCZ010000251.1, read on the forward strand.
GCATCGCTTACTTCGAGCTTTGCGGTAAGCATCGCCGGCGACGAGGTGCAACACGCTAAGCCCGCTCCGGATTTGTATCTCCGCGCTGCAGAAAAACTCGCAGCCGCACCGCAGCGATGTCTTGTCCTCGAAGATTCGGCTCCTGGCGTTTTCGCAGCGCGCAGCGCGGGCATGGACGTATTCGTCGTCCCAGACCAAATCGCGCCTTCGCCGGAAGTCGTCACGGCCGCCGCCGGAGTGTTCGGTTCGTTGTTCGACGTGAAGTCCCGGCTCGAATCCGAACTTTTGCCAGAAGCGCGAACTTTGCGCGCACGTAATGACTCCGGAATTTAGAGCCTGCGCAACCGTGTGGTATAAAAATACGAACGCACTTCGCTCCTTTCACAGCAGGTGATGAGTGGATTTTTCCTTTACCGACGAACAGCAGCAGCTGCGGCGCACCGTCCGCGAATTTGCCGAAGCCGAAATCGCCCCGAACGTTATGGAATGGGATGAAGCCTCCCATTTTCCATCAGAGATCATCCCGAAACTCGCCGAACTCGGACTCCTCGGCGTTATCTTCCCGGAAAAATACGGCGGCTCGGGCCTTGGTTACATCGAGTACGTCATCGCGATTGAAGAGCTCTCGCGCGTGGACGGCTCCATCGGCATCATCGTCGCCGCGCACAATTCGCTCTGCACTAATCACATCTACAAGTTTGGCAGTGAAGAGCAGAAGCGCAAATTCGTCGAGCCGCTCGCCAACGGAAAAAAGCTCGGCTGCTGGTCGCTGACCGAACCTGAAGCGGGCTCCGACGCCGGCGGCACGCGCACCACGGCCGCGCGCTCAAATGGCTCATGGGTGATGAACGGCGCGAAAACTTTCACCACCAATGGCCACTACGCCGATGTCTGCGTTGCCATGGCCGTCACCGACAAGGAAAAAGGTTCGCACGGAATTTCTGCGTTCATCCTCGAAAAGGGAATGGACGGGTTCCGTCCCGGAAAAAAAGAAAATAAGCTCGGCCTCCGCGCGAGCGACACATCCGAAGTGATTTTCAGCGATTGCCGCGTGCCACCACAGAATCTTCTCGGCGATGAAGGCCAGGGGTTTATCAATAGCCTCCAAATTTTGGACGGTGGCAGAATTTCCATTGCGGCGCTAGGTCTTGGCATGGCGCAGGGAGCGTTCGAAGCGGCGCTGAAATATTCGAAACAACGGAAGCAGTTCGGAAAGCCGATCAGCGAGTTTCAGGGCATCCAGTTCAAGCTCGCGGACATGGCTACTCAAATCGACGCCGCGCGCATGCTCACCTACCGCGCTGCTTGGCTTGCCGATCGCGGCGATTCGAGATTCACGCGCGAATCCAGCATGGCGAAGCTCTTCGCCAGCGAAGTCGCGGTGAAGGTCGCGGACCAGGCGCTGCAAGTGTTCGGCGGCTACGGCTTCATCAAGGACTATCCCGCCGAAAAATACTATCGCGACGTAAAGCTATGCACGATCGGCGAAGGCACCAGCGAAATTCAGCGGCTCGTGATCGCCCGCCAACTTTTGGGCAAACGGTAACGCGCCGATGCCCGCTTCGATCGAGGATTGGGTTCGCCAGATTCGTTCGCGCGACACACGCGCCGTCTCGCGCGCGATCACCGCGATTGAAAATCACGAGCCCGTCGCCGACGATCTTCTTCGCGCGCTTTTTTATTCCACCGGTCACGCCTATATCGTCGGCGTAACCGGCGCGCCCGGCACCGGCAAGAGCACTCTCGTCGATCGTCTCGCCGCGCAGTATCGCTCCGCGGGCAAGACCGTCGGCATCATCGCTGTCGATCCCACAAGCCCTTTCACTGGCGGCGCAATTCTCGGCGATCGCATTCGCATGCAGGGCCACGCCGGCGACGACGGGATTTTTATTCGCTCGATGGCGACGCGCGGTTTTCTCGGCGGCCTCGCCCGCGCTACCGCGGAAGTCTCGCTCCTGCTCGACGCCGCCGGCAAGGACGTCATCCTCATCGAAACTGTTGGCGTCGGTCAGGACGAAGTCGACATCGTTCGCCTCGCACATTGCACTCTTGTCGTACTCGTTCCCGGCCTCGGCGACGACGTCCAGAACATGAAAGCCGGTCTGATGGAAATCGGCGATCTCTTCGTGCTGAACAAAGCCGATCGAGAAGGCTCCGATCGCCTCGAACAACAATTACAGGCCATGTTGCAACTCGTGCCCGATCGCGCCGGATGGCGCCCTGAAATTGTCCGCACCGTAGCGACGGAGAATCGAGGCATCACGGAGCTCGCCGCTGCGATCGCAAAATTCCGCGCCCACGCCGAATCATCTCCTGAACTTCGCGCAAGAGAGACCGATCATTGGCGCCGCCGCCTTATCGAAATGCTCGAATCGCGGGTTCTCGATCAGTTGCTCGGCAGCCCAGAAAGCGAAGAGCGCTTGTCGGAACTTGCTCGCGATGTCGCCGCGCGCAAGCTCGATCCCTACGCGGCTGTTGCCGAGTTATTCGAGCGCGGTGGAGTGCGCGCCGTGCGATGACCCTCGGCGATATCGAAGTTCACCTGCTGACGGACGGCACGCTGCGCCTCGATGGCGGCGCGATGTTTGGCGTGGTGCCGAAGCCCTTGTGGGAACGCAAAGCTCCCGCCGATGACCGCAATCGCATTCTGCTCGCCATGAACATTTTGCTGATACGCGCGGCAGGGAAGTGGCTCCTGGTCGAAACTGGTGCAGGAGACAAATGGGACGCCAAGCTGCGCAGCATTTATGCGATCGAGAATTCTCCCAGCTTGATTGATAAACTTTCCGCAAATGGAATCACCCCGGTCAAAATCGATGTGGTCATTAATACTCACCTTCACTTCGATCACTGCGGCTGGAACACGCGCATGGTGAACGGCAAAGTGGTTCCCACTTTCCCCAATGCGCGATATGTAGTTCAAAGGTTGGAATTCGACCATGCGATGAAGCCCACCGAGCGCGATCGCGCCAGCTACGAGCACGCCAATTTCGTGCCGATCGATGAAGCCGGCCAGTGGAATTTCGTCGATGGCGATACCGAGATCGTTCCGGGTGTCGAACTCGTCGTCGCTCCCGGCCACACGCGTCACATGCAGTGCGTGAAGGTCTCCAGCGGCGGAAAGACGATTTTCTTCACTGCAGATCTCGTACCGACCTCAGCCCATCTTCCATATCCGTGGGTCATGGGCTACGACCTGTATCCGCTGACCACGCTTGAGAATAAAAAGAAGTGGCTGCCCCGCGCGGTCCGCGAAGGCTGGACCGTCGTCTTTCCGCACGACCCGAAAACTCCGGCGGTTCGCTTGCACGAACGGGAAACGAAGCTGGAGTTTGAACCGGTTGCAATCGACTAGAGCACGATCGACGCAATTCAAGGAAGCCTGAATGCCGAAAAAGCAGACGCCGAGTTCCAGGAAATCAAGAGCATCCGCAGAAATTGGGATCATCGGCGGCAGCGGGCTCTATTCGATGCCCGGCATCGAGGGTGCGCGCGAAGTACGCGTCAAAACTCCATTCGGCGAACCCAGCGACGCCTTCATCGTCGGCGCGGTAGAAGGTCGCCGCGTCGCATTTTTAGCGCGCCACGCTCGCGGCCATCGCATCCTGCCAAGCGAAATTAATTTCCGCGCGAACATCTGCGCGATGAAGATGTTGGGAGTAGAGCGCATTCTGTCCGTCAGCGCCGTCGGCTCGCTCAAAGAAGATCTCGCGCCGCTCGATTTCGTCATTCCCGACCAGTTTTACGACCGCACTCGCCTGCGCATCACCACCTTCTTCGGCGACGGAGTTGTTGCGCACGTCGGTTTCGATAAGCCGGTCTGCGGCGAACTCACTCGAGTCATTGCGGATTCCTGCGAGCACGCTAAGGTGAAAATGCATCGCGGAGGCGTCTACGTCTGTATCGAAGGGCCACAATTTTCCACGCTCGCCGAAGCTCACGTCCATCGCCAGCTTCGCTTCGACGTGATCGGCATGACCAACGTCACCGAAGCGAAGCTCGCGCGCGAGGCGGAACT
>DASTCZ010000252.1:0-3602 GCA_035710585.1 Candidatus Acidiferrales bacterium
CGTTGGCGACGGCAACTTCAATCTGCCGCAGCAGCGTCACGATCTGCTCCGGCTTGTAGCGAGTCATGGGCATGACCGGTCTTCCCCCTCCAGGTGAATTCTCTCTCACTCCACCTGGTACAAAAATCCCCGGTCAGGTCACCTTCGAATCTAGCGAAATCTGCTGCGGCGCGCGGCTGTAAGTCCTGTGTTTTCTTCGTGGGTGTACATTCTTGGAGCTTAACTGCCTTGTTTTGTTGCATATGAGTCACTTCACTAGTGGGTACCACCACCACTCGCTTCTGAGCCGGTCGAAGCCACAAAAAGGGGGAGTATTAAAGATGAGAGGGGAGTATTAAGGATGAAATCGGACGTTTTCGGCTACATCGCCAATCGCTGTACCTTTGACGCAGGTCAAGGGCAGAATTGCCCTTACACTCGCTCCACTGCTTCGCGCCTCGGCTATTGCCACGCGCACCATCGGCACCAGGAATACCACGAAACGGAGCGCGCTCGCGAAGTCACGCAACAGCTTCTTGCCGAGCCTGGGGGCCTCGCGAACTCCGATCAGGTTCGCGCCACGCTCGCGAGTCTCTTCGAGCTCATTTCGAAGAATCGCATTCCGCGCGAAAAATGCGGCGTCCTCGCCTACATCGGCGTCTCGCTCCTTCACTCTCACGAACGCGCGGAAGCGATCGAAGCCGCTCTCGAACGCGGCGCTGTCGTCCTCGATTGCGCTTCGGTTGCGGAAATTCCGTCAGGCGAAATGGCTGCGCTTCCGGTCCACGGCGAACTTCCCTGCCCCGTAGCAAGCCAGAATCAGCAGCCCGCCCATGATCGCCAGGTTCTTGCGGAAGTGGGTCTCCTGGCTGCCGCGCTGCATTCCGCTGAACGCCCAGTAGTTGTGAAACAGGATCGTCATCACTGTGGTGTAGAGGAACATGATGAACGCGGCGATCCGCGCGCGGAATCCCGCGATCAGGCACAGCGATCCGCCCAGCTCGATGACCATCGCGATCCCGAGCAGCACCGGAGTCATCGGCAGATGCCGGGTCCGCACGTAAGCGATGTTCCCGGACCAGTCCATCACCTTGGCGATGCCGCTGGTCAGGTAAATGTAAACGATGAGCAGCCGCCCGATCAGCGGCCCCCAGCCTTCCGTAAGAGTTTTCATGAGCAGCTCCAAGGAGGAATGCGAGCACCTACATAAACGTGCGGCACACGGAAAACATTCCATCGAGGAAATGCGCGCGCGGAAAAATCAGCGCCTGATCGCGAAGACGGACGCAACGCTAGAAAGCCAAGCGCTCGGCGCAGAGGTCACTGCGCGTTTATTTTCGAGAGATGGGAACTAGTGCGAATCGGGCAGCGAATAGTCGAAGTCGTAAAAATGCTTTCCGCCTTCGATGCGGATGTTCATCGAGCCGGAAATTCCGGCCAGTTGCCCGGTGCCCGAACCCGGAACCACGGTGATCGAAAGCGACGGAACATTTTTATTCAGCGTAGCGGAATGCTGCAGGATGAAAGTGCCCGTGCGGCCGGAAAGTGTTCCGGTCACGCGCTCCATCGCCACGTATCCGGCCGAGCCGCTGGCGTAGTCTCCGCCGCTGAGCATCTGCCCTTTGCTCGTCCCATCGAGATCGCCATGAAATTGTTTGTCGCCCGTCAGCCGCGCCAGCCCAGAACCGGCAGCGGTGTAATCGTCAGCCGGTTGCGGCGTCATTTTCACTTCAAAAGTTCCCGTCGCGCGCCGCGTCGCGGGTTTGGCAGTCTGGTCGGTCATCGCTTTTCCTGGAGAACTGGATGCAGAGTTTTGTTGATGCACTTGCGAGAAGGCAAAAGCCGCGGCGGCAATCGAAGCGCAAATTGCGGCGGCAATCGCCAGTCTCGATCGGAGGATCAATCTCATCTTCGTGTCACCTCAATCACCGGTTTGCCGAGAATGTCGAGCCGCGGATCGATGCCGAGTCCCGGCGCGGTCGGCGCGGACATTCGTCCATTTTTTCGCTGCGGGGCTCCGGCCGCAGTGCTCACCGTGACGTAGCTGTTGAAGTCCGTGGTGGAAAAAAGAAATTCCGGCGGGGTCGATTGCGCCAGATGCGCGATCGCCGCAGTCGTGATATCGCCGCCCCAGGTGTCTTCGATGGTCAGCGCGATGCCGAGCGAAACGCACAAATCGCGAATCTGCCGCGCTCGAGTGAGTCCGCCGACTTTCGAGATCTTGAGATTGATCACGTCCATCGCGCGGTCGCTCCAGGCGCGCGCGACGGCGGAAAGCGAGTCAATGATTTCATCCAGAATGAAAGGACGGTTCGTGTGACGTCGAACGGTTAAACATTCTTCGTAGCTCGCGCACGGTTGCTCGATGTAAACGTCGAATTCGCGCACTGCATCGCAGACGCGCAGCGCTTCGTGCTGTTTCCAGCCCGTGTTCGCGTCGGCGATCAGCACGTCGCCGGACTGCAATTTTCCGGAAACCGCGCGAATCCGTTCGATGTCTGTGTCGGGATCGCCGCCGACTTTCAGCTGGAATTTGAAATAACCTTCGCTGCGGTATTTCGCGACCATCGAAGCCATTTGCGCCGGCGATTCCTGCGAAATCGCGCGGTAGAGCGGAAAATCTTCGGAATAAGTTCCGCCCAAAAGATTCGTCACTGATTGATTCGCGGCTTTTCCGAGAATGTCCCAGCAAGCGATATCGATGGCAGATTTCACGTAAGGATGTCCGCGCATCGCGCGGTCCATTCGCTCGTTCAGCGGTCCGAGTTGCGTTGGATCGAATCCGATCAGCGAAGGCGCGAGTTCCGCAATTCCCGCACGCGCGCCCGCTGCGTAAGCCGGAAGATAAGCGGCGCCGAGCGGACAAACTTCGCCGAATCCGGTGATGTTCGCGTCGGTGCGAATTTCCACGATCGTGGAATCGAAAACCTGCACGGAATTTCCGCCGGACCATTTGTAAGCGCCTTCGTGCAGCGGAAGATCGACTCGATACGCGCGGATTTCAGTGATTCGCACGCGGAAATACTAGAGGCAACGGATGCGGGAAGCAAGAAACGCGGAGCGGAGCTCGCCTGAAAAGTTCGCGGAGCAGTTTGGAAGATTCTTGGGAGCAGAGTTCGGCTCTGCTCCCAATTGGAATCATGGATCGCGCTACTGCGTTTTGGGGCGCGGATCGTCAGCGGGATTCACGAAGGTGATCGCAAACGGTCCGGAGCCGTGGACCTGCACAAGCGTGTCCGTCATTGCTTTTGCGTAGTGATGCTTCAACGCGGGCATGCTGGCGAACGCACCGGATTCCATCTTCATCATTTTGGCGTTTTCGATTTTGTCTCCCATGCCGACGGAGAAAGTGCCGTCGAGAATCGTGACGTTCTCCGTTGTCGGATGGAAGTGCGGCGGAATGACTGTGCCCGCGGGCGCTTTCAGCCGAATCACGAATGGCCCGGGTTTGGATGGATCGCCGGAAACTACGGCCATTTGCGCGCCGAAGAGCCACGGCGACCATTGCAAATCGCCGGGAGAAGTGATGGGATGCGCGGGCATTGCGGGCTTCGTGGCCGGTTTTTGCGTTGGCTTCGCAGCACTTGCGCCGGAAGTTTGGGCTGCGGTGTTCAGCGCGGCAG
>DASTCZ010000253.1:0-7505 GCA_035710585.1 Candidatus Acidiferrales bacterium
CGCGCCATGCTCGCTTGCAAAACTCCCATCAAATTTTCCGCGGGAATTCCTGCGCCGGAAATTAATGACATCGCTTCCGCGAGCGCTTGCACTTCGAGCGCGAGAATCAGATTCATCGCGAGTTTCACGGTTTGTCCCGCGCCGTTTCCTCCGAGGTGAAACCATTTCTTTCCCATCGCGCTGAGAATCGGCTCGACGCGCTGAAGCGTTTCCGCTTTTCCTCCGACCATAAAAACCAGCTCGCCTTTTTCCGCGCCCCAAGTTCCGCCGGTCACAGGCGCATCGAGAAACTCGACCTGCTTGCGCGCGCACGCTTCGGCGATCCGCTTCGCGAGCGCGGGCGCGACTGTGCTGGAATCGATGAGAATTGTTCCGGGCTTCAGCGCGTCGAGCGCGCCTGATTCCCAAAGAACTGCTTCAAGCGCGGGCGGATCGCTGACGATCGTGATCAGCACGTCTGCTTGCGCGGCGCAGTCGCGCGCTGACGGCGCCGATTTCGCTCCGGCTCGCACCAATTCATCCGCTTTGCCGCTGGTGCGATTCCAAACCGTCACTTGAAATCCATTCTTGACGAGATTGAGCGCCATCGGACGGCCCATCAATCCCAAACCAATAAAGCCGATATGAAGATTCATCGCCTCTCCGAATTACCGCGTTCCAGAAAGCTTGAAACTATATCTCTCTGCTCGTTGCTTGGCGAATCGCCGTGGAACTTCCCTTACCTGTCTACATGGATTACTCAGCGATACATAAATGGTTGACAAACACTCTTGCGGAAGGTAGATTATGAGTACCTTAGCTAACAGAGAAATGGATGTCGCCTGCCTTTCGAGCGCGCGGGAGAGTCGTTTCCTTTCAGGCTGTCGTGTGCGCGACGGCTTGTCTTATAGGTTCCTGCCCGGTCCAGTCTCAAACACTGAAAATGCTCTCCGGCCAGGTGCGTACCGCGGGCGTCGTGAGGATCGACGGGGTACTCGCGGCGCAGGAACAATCGATCTTTGCCGGAGAAACGGTTGCGACCGACACGAAGGGAGCTGCGCTGGCCCGGTTCGGCGGAATGGAAATTATCATCGCTGGAGATTCGGAAGTGAGTTTCGCGCGCGACGGGCGAACCGCGAATTTGCTGCGCGGCTCGTTTAGCGCGCGCTCTTTTGATTCTGCAAGCGCGATGAGATTGGACTTTAGACAAGGAAGACTCTCGCTCACCTCTCCGAAGTCGTCGTTGCTCGTTGGCATCCGCGCTGAGGGAATCGTCTGGATCGAATGCCACGCGGGAACGGCTGAGCTTTTTCTGGCTGGGCGATCTCCGAACGCAATCCTTCTGCAAACCGGCGACAAACTCGTAATCGACAAAGAGGGGTCAGTGGAGAAAAACCCTCAGGATGCGAAGCCTGCCGCATCGGATCATGCCGATCCGCCGGCGACAGCCAATCCGAAAAAGCGCCACGTACCCGTGTGGGTGTACAGCGCGGCGGTTGGAGGAGCCGTCGGGGCAGCCGTCGCGGTTCTCGCGCGCTCGAAAACTTCCGCGAGTTGTTCGACGATGAGTCCTTCAAGTCCAACCTGCCAATAGATAATTCTTCTTCACGAACTTACTTTTCGAAACGCAAAACAATTTTGGCCGCTGGCGAATCTCCTCCCGGTTCGATAGAGTGCATTCGAAATCCGGGAGAAAAGTGAATGACTCGGAATAATCTTCGTGGCTTGGCAATCTTGGCTTCAGCACTCGTTTTCGCCGGAGTGATTTCGGTCCGCAGCTTCGGGCAAGGGCGCTCGCCGCAGACACAAGAAGGAAACCGCGGCGACAACAGTCTTGGCGATCTCCGTTTTCGGAATCTTGGTCCCGCAGTGGCAGGCGGCCGCGTGAGCGCGGTCGCAGGCGTTCCGGGAAATCCTAATGTTTTCTACGTTGGCGCGGCAGGCGGCGGCGTGTGGAAGACGACGGACGGCGGAATCACCTGGCGCGCGCTGTGGGAGAACATGCCGACCTCTTCGATCGGCGCGATTGCGCTTGCGCCGCAAAATCCCAATTGGGTTTGGGCGGCAACGGGCGAAGCGAATCCGCGCAATGACGTGATTACCGGCCGCGGAATCTTTTTCTCGAGCGACGGAGGATCCAACTGGCGCGACATGGGATTGCACGAAGCCGGGCAAATCGACAACGTGATCGTCTCTCCGGCCGATTCGAACACCGTGTACGCCTCTGTCCTCGGACACGTATGGGGAGCGAACGCCGATCGCGGAGTTTTCCGCACGAACGATGGCGGCGCGACGTGGAAAAAAGTTCTGTTCATCAACGATACGACCGGCGCGAGCGATTTGGTGATGGACCCCTCAAATCCGAAGGTTCTGTACGCCGGCATGTGGCAATACACGCGCAAGCCGTGGCGGCTGGATAGCGGCGGAGAAGCGAGCGGAATCTATCGCACCACGGACGGCGGCGACACGTGGCAGAAATTGGGCGGGGGCTTGCCCACGGGTCTTGTGGGCCGCATCGGAATCGCAATCGCGGCGAGCAATCCTGAACATCTTTATGCGCTGGTGGAATCGCGCAGCGGCGTGGTGTGGGAATCGCGGGACGGCGGGAACCGCTGGGCGAAAGTGAGCGACGATCGGTCGCTGCAGGCGCGGCCATTTTATTTTTCGCATCTGTACGTGGCGCCGGACAACGAAGAGCGCGTGTATTTTCTTTCCTACGACATTTTGCTTTCGACCGACGGCGCGCACACGGCGCACATCATCGCGCGCGGCGTGCATCCCGATCATCACGTGCTGTGGATCGATCCGAAGGATCCGGCGCACATGCTGGAGGGAAATGACGGTGGAATTTACGTTTCGGCCGATGCAGCCGATCACTGGCGCTATCTGGACAATTTGCCGATCGAGCAGCTGTACAGCGTGGCGCTTGATGACCGCGTGCCGTACACGATTTGCGGCGGCTTGCAGGACAACAACGGTTGGTGCGGGCCTTCAAATAGCTTGAAGGGCGGCGGCATTGGTGCCGCGGATTGGTCGGTGTACGTCGGCGGGGACGGACAGTACGTCGTTCCAGGAAAAGGCGGCGTGCCTTTTGTCTACGCCGATTCGCAGGGCGGCGCGATCGTGCGAACGAATCGCGAAACGGAAGAGAGCGCGCAGATTCGTCCTTACAACATGGGCGCGGGCGACCAGGAACTTTCGAAATTGAAGTACCGGTTCAACTGGACTTCGCCGATCGCGGTTTCGCCGAAGGATTCGAACGAAGTCTATTTGGGCGGAAACGTATTATTCCGTTCGAAGGACGCGGGCGCGCATTGGACACCGATTTCGCCGGACCTGACGCGAAACGATCCGGCGAAGCTGACATTGACGGGCGGACCGATCTTGCTGGACCTGAGCAGCGCGGAAAATTACGACACGATTCTTTCGATGAACATTTCGCCGGTCGATCCGAACGTGATCTGGGTGGGCACCGACGACGGTTTGGTGCAAGTGACGCGAGACGGCGGCGCGCACTGGTCAAATGTGTCGAGCGGCATGAGCGGAATCGGCGAATGGGGACGGATTTCGCAGATTGACGCCTCGCCTTTCGCAGCGGGAACGGCGTATGCGTCCGTGGATTTCCACGAGACGGAAAACAACAAGCCCTATGTATTCCGGACCGACGATTTCGGAAAAACATGGAGCTCGATCACGCGAAATTTGCCGGAAGATGCGCCGGTGCATGTGGTGCGTGAAGACCCGGACCGAAAAGGGCTGTTGGTCGCGGGATCGGATACGGGCCTTTTCTATTCGATCGACGGAGGGGATTGGCGGCCGCTGCGCGTGGGATTCCCGACCGTGCCGGTGTTCGATGTGCAGTTCGACGCGAAGACAGACGATCTGGTGGTGGCGACGCACGGGCGGGGATTTTTCGTGCTCGATGGAATCGGGCCGCTTGAGCACGTGGCGGAAGCGGGCGGTGATTCGTTGAAGGTATTTCCCATCGCGAACGCGACGCGGTGGCGCGGAGGGCGCGGCGGCGGATTTTCGATGGGCGCTTTTACAGCTCCGAATCCAGCGGCTGGCGCGGTGATTTCGTTTTACGTGCCTGCCGGCGCGCGCGCGGCGGGAGGCGAGCGGCCTAACGCCGAAATCACCATCAGCACATCTACAAGCCGCACGGCTGTACGGGCGCTGCGCGTCCCGGTGCATCCGGGAATCAATCGCGCGATTTGGCCGCTGACGTACGATCCGCCGACGCCGCTGAATTTCGTCGCGCAAGGCGAAGCTCCCAGCGGCGGCGAAGAGGGCGGAGGCGGAGGACGCGGCGGTGGCGCCGCTCCGGTCGCGCCGGGAACCTACACCGCGGCGGTGACGGTGAACGGGCAAACGCAGACGCAGCAATTTCAGGTGATGGCCGATCCGCGCGGCAAAGTCGATCCGGCGGTGTTTGCGGCGCAGACGAAGGCGGCCCTCGAAGCGCGAGAAGCGATCAGCGCGCTGGACACGATGGTGAACCGGATCGAGTTGATGCGCAGCCAAATCCGCGCACTGGCGCGGCCGCGATCGGGAAATTCCTCTGTGGCCGACCGCGCGCGCGATCTCGATCAGAAGCTTTCGGCGATCGAGCAGCCGCTCTACAATCCCGCGGCGTTGACCGACAGCAAAGCGTATTTGCACGGGCTTTCGACGCTGCACGACCGGTTGACTCGCACAGCCGGCGCGATGTCGGCAAATTACAGCGAGCCGCCAAACCAGATGGCGGTCGACGAACTTGTTGAGTTGCGGGCGGAATTGGAAAAGGGAATCACGGCATTTAATCAATTCCTGGCAAGCGACGCGGCGGCATTCAACAAATTTGCAGCGGAACAGGGAGTACAGGCTTTGAGCACCGGAAAGCCGATGGAAATGAAATGAGCTCGAATCCGCGCGAGGGTACAACGGTTGGTCGCGCCAAAGCATCTCTCAGTGTCACTTCCGGTTTACTAAGGAGAATCGCATTTTGAAGACACGCTTTTTAGCGGCACGATATTTTTTCGTTGCAGCAATTTTGGTGGCCGGATGGCCATGGCGTGCAGCGGCGCAGAGTGCGGCAACGAACACAAGTTCCGAGCAGCAACAAGCGGCAAATAGCAATGCCGCGGACGATACTGCGGCGCCTCCGCCGGCTCTGACCGACGCGAACACCTTGGGCGCGAAAAGCGACGAAGCGGCACAACAGAACCAACAGAACCAGGACGAAGAGCCCGCGCCAGTGAAACCCACTTGCGACATTTCGTCGATCGGTCCTTGCTTTCACGACCTCTTGCACGATCAAGCGGGAATCTGGACAAGCCCCTTCCGCCTGCACGCGCAGGACGCGCTATGGCTATTGCCGCTGGGCGCGGCGGTGGGAGTTTCCATTCACTACGACCCGCAAACGATGACGCACGTGAGCACGGATCCACACCGCATCCGGGTGAGCACGCATATCTCGAATGCCGGTGCCTACGGCTCCGTGGGCTTGCTGGGAGTGATGTACGTGATCGGCAGAAGCGCGAAAAACGACACGATGCGCGAGACGGGCCTGCTGGGGCTGGAGGCCGTCGCAGACGCGGCGATCGTGACCGAGGTGTTGAAGTACGCAACGAACCGCGAGCGGCCTAATGAAGCGCTGGGGACCGGCCGATTCTGGCCGACGGGGACACGCAACTATCCCACGGGAGCGAGCATGCCTTCGCTGCACGCCACGGTGACCGCGGCATTCGCGCGCGTGGTCGCGGAGGAAACCCCGGGGAAAATCTGGATTCACCTTGCTGTGTACGCGCTGGCGGTGGGAGTAGACGTGACGCGCGTGACGGCGAGGGAACATTTTCCTTCGGATGCGATCGTGGGCTCGGCGATCGGCTATCTGGTGGGCGGATACGTTTACCGACAGCATTCGCAAGCGGCGAACGGGAGCGCGAACAATTTCGTGATCGCGCCGATCTACGATGCGCCGACCCGGTCATATGGAATGACCGCGGTGATGGACCCCTCGGTGGTGCGCAGCTGGGTGCAACATCTTCCGTTTCACAAGACTTCCGAGTAGCCGGTGGCTGTTCCGCCGCGCGCGAAGTGAACCGCGCCTAATCCATCTATAATGATGAGTGGAGGCAAGCACGAATGTCCGTGACCCAGCGCGCGACGATGCGCATTGAAACCGACAGCATGGGCAGCGTCGAAGTGCCCGCCGATGTTTACTGGGGCGCGCAGACGGCTCGCTCGCTGGAGCACTTCAACATCGGCCGCGACACCATGCCGCCGGAACTGATCCACGCTTTTGGCATCCTGAAAAAAGCGGCGGCGCTGGTGAATTTGGACCTGGGAAAACTTCCCGCCGACAAAGCGAAATGGATTGCTGCGGCGTCCGATGAAGTGATTTCTGGGAAATTGGATGCGCAATTCCCGCTGAAAATCTGGCAGACGGGCAGCGGCACGCAAACGAACATGAACGTCAACGAGGTGATATCGAACCGCGCGATCGAGTTGGCGGGCGGCGTGATGGGCTCGAAGAAACCCGTTCATCCGAACGACGACGTCAACATGTCGCAATCCTCGAACGACACGTTTCCGACGGCGATGCACATCGCCGCGGCACGACGCATTCACGATGACCTGATTCCGGCGATCGAAGGCGTTGAAAAAGCGATCTCGGCCAAAGCGAAGCAATTCTCAAGTATCGTCAAGATCGGGCGCACGCATTTGCAGGACGCAGTGCCGCTCACGGTCGGCCAGGAATTCGGCGGCTGGGCGGAAATGCTAGGGCGCGATGTGGCGCGGCTGAAGCAATCATCCGATGGGCTCTACGACCTCGCGCTGGGCGGCACGGCCGTAGGCACGGGCCTGAACACGCATCCCGAATTCGCGGAGCGGGCGGCAAAAAAGATATCGGAGCTGACGGGACTGCCGTTTCGCTCGCATCCGAACAAATTCACGGCGCTCGCGGCGCACGACGAATTCGTGTACGCGCACGGCGCGATCCTGACGCTGGCGTGCTCGCTGATGAAAATCTCGAATGACATTCGATGGCTCGCTTCGGGGCCGCGGTGCGGGCTGGGCGAGCTGAGGATTCCGGAAAATGAGCCGGGATCTTCGATCATGCCGGGGAAAGTGAACCCCACGCAGGCGGAAGCGATGACGATGGTCGCGGTGCAGGTGCACGGGAACAACGCGGCCGTGGCGTTTGCGGATTCGCAGGGAAATTTCGAGCTGAACGTGTTCAAGCCGGTGCTGATCCACAATTTTCTGCACTCGGTGACGCTGCTGACGGACGCTTCGCATGGATTCGTGGAGTACATGATCAACGGCATTGAAGTGGACCGAGGAAAAGTGGATTTTTACGTGAAGAATTCGCTGATGCTAGTGACGGCGCTGAGCCCGCGCATCGGCTACGACAAGGCCGCGAAGCTGGCGCACGACGCCTATTTGCACGGTACGAGCCTGCGCGAGGAGTGCATCAAGCTCGGCTATCTGAGCGGCGAAGAGTTCGATCAGCTCGTCAAACCCGAGACGATGACGCACCC
>DASTCZ010000254.1:0-22912 GCA_035710585.1 Candidatus Acidiferrales bacterium
CGCGGAAACTTGTTTTTTACGGCTACTCGCTTTACGCGAGCGGGTCGAGCGACGGAAAGCTGCCGGTGAAGCGGCAGTCCGACGTGCTGAAGACTCTTTCGCTGTTGGGCTTCCGCGTTTTCCCCGATTGGAAGATTTGTCACTCGCTGGATGAAGTGATCGCTTTCTGCGAGCGATGGGATACGGAGAGGGCGAAGCTGCCTTACGAAATCGACGGGATCGTCATCAAGGTGAATGAATTCTCGCTGCAGAACGAACTGGGGTTCACGTCGAAGGCTCCGCGATGGGCGATTGCGTACAAATGGCCGGCGCGGCAGGAGACGACGACGGTTAACGACATCATCGTCACTGTCGGGCGCACTGGCGCGCTTACGCCGCTGGCGATTTTGGAGCCGGTGCAGGTGGGCGGGGTGATCGTGAGCCGGTCGACGCTGCACAACATGGACGAGGTGGCGCGGCTGGGCGTGCAGATCGGCGACAAGGTGCTGATTGAACGCGCGGGGGAAGTGATTCCGCACGTGCTGAAGGTGGTTGAGCCGGGGAAAAACCGGCGGCCGTTTGTGATGCCGGATAAATGCCCGGATTGCGGGAGCCGCGTACATAAGGACCCCGATGAAGTCGCGTACCGCTGCGTGAATGCGTCGTGCCCGGCGAAGCGGAAGCAATCGCTGATTCATTTCGCGAGCCGGCACGCGATGAATATCGATGGGCTGGGATTCAAGATCGTGGATCAGTTGGTGGATAGCGGGTTGGTGAAGGACCTTGCGGATCTTTTTTCGCTCGACCTGAAAACGCTCGCTGAGCTTGAGCGCATGGGCGAAAAATCGGCGCAGAACCTGCTCGATGAGATCGCCGCGAGTAAGAAAAGTTCGTTGGCGCGGCTGATCTACGCGCTGGGGATGCGATTTGTGGGCGAGCGCACGGCGCAGCTGCTTGCAGATCATTTCGGCGATATGGACGCGATCGCCAAGGCGAGTGCGGAGGAGCTTACAGCGGTGGGCGAAGTGGGGCCGAAGGTTGCGGCGAGCATCGCGGAGTTTTTTTCGGAGAAGGCCAATCAGGAGCTGATCAGGAAGCTGCGCAAAGCGGGGCTGAATTTCACGGAGGAGCGTAAGGCTGTTGCGGAGAACCGGCTGCGCGGAGCGAGTTTTGTTTTCACTGGCACGCTGGAGCGGCGTTCGCGGGAGGCGGCTGGCGAATTGGTGCAGCAGTACGGCGGAAAAGTGATCGGCAGCGTGAGCAAGAATACGAATTACGTGGTGGCCGGCGCGGACCCGGGGTCGAAGCTGGAGAAGGCGAAGGCGCTGGGAGTGACGATTCTGGATGAGGAGGGGTTCGACGCGGTGATTAAGAAGGGTGTTCCGGCTGAGGGTTTGGGGGCACCTGCAGGTTCGGCGAAGGCGACTTCGAAAAAAGAACCGAAGGCAAAGGCCGCGAAGTTGGCGGCGGGCGCGGCGAAGCCTACGAAGAAGCGGGCAATGAAGGGGGCAGGGGCGAAGCTGTTCTGAAAATTTTGAGGCAGCAGGAAAGCAGAAGGCGGAAAGCAGAAAGCGGAATTCAAGCCATTTGCAAAGTTTCCGCGCGGTGAGGCGAGAATCCGCAGGCTGAAGCCTGCGCCACACAGGCGCGCGACGCAAGAGGCCCCACCCCTACAAAGCGGGGTGGGCTACAACTGTTAAGAAGCGGGAGCCGCACGTTCATCGCGACCTCTGCGTTTGCAAAGTTTCCGCGCGCTGAGCGGAACGGCCACGGGCTTCCCGACAAACAGCGTCGGGATGCCCGCCACGGCGGGTAAACTCCAGGCGCAAAAGCGGAAGGCCCCACCTCTACGAAGCGGGGTGGGCTACAAATGATTGCTTGTTCGGGAGCGCTACGGAGATTCCCACAAGCGGACAGGGGCGAAACGCGGGGCGACGCGGATTGCGTCTAACTCCATGAATTCACATTGCTTTTTTCGCCGCCGCTGGGCCGCTTTCGTGCAACATTTCAGCTCGCACGGGCGTTAAATAGGTGAGCAGGCAGACGCCAGGCATTTCAGCGCAGCGCATCGGAAAGTATCCGAAAGCCAGGCACGAAAGTCCGTTATTATGGCCACGATTCCTCCCAGCACGATGGTTAAGCCCCGAGTTCTGATTGCAGACGACCAGCCGCACGTCGGCGAAGCTCTGCGCCTGGCGTTGCGCGACGAAGGATTCCATATCGAGCTGGCCGGATCGCCTGCGGCGGTGGTTGACGCGGTAGGGGCGCGGCAATTCGATTTGGCGCTGCTGGACCTGAATTACGCGCGCGATACGACTTCGGGCCAGGAAGGGCTCGACCTGATCCGCGAAATCCGCAAGATTGACGACGACCTCGCCATCGTGGTGATGACCGCGTGGGGAAGCATAGAGGTGGCGGTGGAAGCGATGCAGCGCGGAGCGGGCGATTTCATTCAGAAGCCCTGGGACAATTCGGCGTTGCGGCGGATATTGCGGACGCAGCTGGACCGCGGACGGGTGCGGCGCGAAGAACGGCGGCGTCAGGCGGCGGACGACCGCGAACGAAACGAGGCGCGCGAGACGCAACTGAGTTTGCTGCCGCGATCGTTGCCGGAAATTCCGGGATTCGCGTTGGCGGCGGCTTGCCGTCCGGCTCGGTCGCTGGCCGGAGATTATTACGACGTGCTGCTACTGGATGCGGAGCACGCGCTGATTTCGATTGGCGACGTGGCGGGAAAAGGCGCGGCGGCGGCGCTGGTGATGTCAAATTTGCAGGCGGCGGTGAAGGCGTATGCGGGGCCGGATGTGAGCCCGGTGGATCTTGCGCGGCGCGTGAACCGCATTTTATGCGGGAACTGCGAGCCGGGGAGATACGTGACGTTTTTCTGTGCGACGCTCGATGTACCGCGCGCGACGCTGACTTACGTGAATGCGGGGCATAATCCTCCGATGCTGGCGCGGCCGAATGGCAGCATGCTGAAGCTCGCGGATGGCGGGCCGGTGCTGGGGGAATTCGAGGATTGGTCGGCGGCGCAGGGGGAGTTGGGGCTCAATTCGGGCGACCGGCTGGTGCTCTACACGGATGGCATCAGCGAGGCGAGCGACGCGGATGGGAATGAGCTCGGGATGGACCGGCTGGGGGAATTGCTCGTGAGGTATCGCGCGCTGCCAGCCGCGGAACTGCACGCCCGGTTGCTCGCGGAAGCGGTGCGGTTTTGTAACGATTCGTTTTCTGATGACGCGACGATGATGGTGATGGCGGCGAATTAGCCGCATCCGAGCGATTTAGGTCAACAGACGCCCTGCCCGCCGCAATGCGTCCGCGGTTTAAGAGATTCGCCCTTCGTCCTTAACTTCCAGTACAATTAAGTATAATAACCATCTATAGATTATTCTCGCCGGCTGAATAGGTCTCAGGCGGCGGGTCGCATTCTGTGACGACTTCGAAGGACGCTCATGCGCAAACACACCGCGATCCTGCCCTCCCACCGAATCGAATCCCGGATCCTCGTAGTCCGCGGACACAAAGTTATTCTTGATTCTGACCTGGCTGGGCTATACGGAGTGAGTACGAAACGCCTCAATGAGCAGGTGAAACGAAATCACCGCAGATTTCCGCCGGGATTCGTATTTCGCATGACCGTTCGGGAGACGAGAGGTTTGAGGTCGCAAATTGCGACCTCAAACTTTCAGCGCGGTGGACGGCGTTACCTGCCATACGTGTTTACGGAGCACGGAGCGATCATGGCCGCGAGCGTCCTCAATTCGCCAAGGGCGATCCATGCGAGCGTGTACGTTGTTCGCGCTTTTGTCAGATTGCGCGAAGCGTTCGGGGCACATAAGGAACTGGCGCGGAAACTCGCCGAACTCGAGAAACGAATCGAAGGCCACGACGAGGAAATTACCGCGCTCTTTGACGCAATCCGACAACTGATGACACCTCCTGAAAAGTTGAGCAAGCGTATCGGCTTCCGTTCCTAACGCGCGGCGGTCCCGACAATGCGTATCTAGCTTGTTGGAGAGGCGGCGCGGGTTGGGGACGTCCTTGGACCACGGTCACTGGTTTGCGATTCGCGAGCTGGCGACGAGGCTTTTGAATTAGAATGGAGTGAGCGGGTGGGCCGGGTGATCGCCGGTTGAGAAATCAACGGGAGGAAAGTCCGGACACCAAGCCCGATGCCGTAAATCGGGAAGGGCAACGCGCCTGGTAACGCCAGGGGGACGAGCGGGTGAAGCTGCCCGCCGCGTTCACGGAAAGTGCCACAGAAAATAGACCGCCGGCGGGAAATGCAAATCGCCTCGGTGGCAGAGCGGAAGGGAGACCTTCTTCTCGCCAAAGTTGTCCGGTTTGCGTGGATCGCAGGTAAGGGTGAAAAGGTGGGGTAAGAGCCCACCGCCCCGTCAGCAATGGCGGGGGCACGGAAAACCCCGCGTGGTGCAAGGCCAAATAGGAGGGTTCGACCGGAAAGTGAGGCGAAGCCGGATTTATCCGGCTAGCTTTCACTGGAAGGCAAGTGCCGGCCCGGCACTGATTCCCGAGAAATCGGGACGAATCTTCGGGTAGGCTGCTGGATCCCGCGAGCGATTGCGGGACTAGAGGAATGATCGCCGCGGCGTGACGGTGAAAGCCGGCACGCTGACAGAATCCGGCTTACAGGCCCATCCGCTCTTGTATCGAAGATGAGAAAGTTCTCTCCTGCAAATCGCCCGAAGCGTGCGGTGAACCGTAGCGTTCATTGCGCACTCAATTCTCGAGACATCCGCTCAGAAACCATGGCGGAGGTCCGCCGAACAATTGAGAAGAACCGAAAGCTTCTGCAACTGTTGGCGAGGTAATTAGCCCTAAATGGGCTATTTCATTGAGGCGGCGGTGAAGGCTTTGAGCATCGTGTCTTCGTCGGGCGGGTGAAGAAGGTATTTGGAGATGAATTCTTCGCGATCGGGATAATTTGTGGCGCGGATTTGGGCGGCGGCGGCCTCGAGATCGTAATCGGTGTGACGAAGTTCGATGTTGGGGCCGAGGAGGAGCCAATCGGCTCCGGGCGCGCCGAAGGGCATGCCGACGCTGCCGGCGTTGACGACGCGGATGCCGGCGATTTCGCGTTCGAATTGCATGTGCGTGTGGCCGCAGACGACGAGATCGGCGTCGCATTTTTCGAAGATGGGCTTGAGGCGGTCTTCGGGAGTGAGGCGGGTGAAGATTTCGTTTTCGTCGCGCGGCGTGGCGTGGCAGAAGAGGACGTTGGCGGTTTCGGGCATGTCGATGCGCGCGGTTTTGGGCCAGCCTTCGAAGACAGACTGAAAATCGGGATAGAGAGACTTCGCGGTCCAGCGAATCGTTTCTTTCGCGGATTCGGGCATCGGGCCGGGATCCTTTCCCGCCATGGCAGAGAGCACGGCGACTTCGCAATTTCCGCGGATATACTGAATCGGGATTTCGCACGATTGCAAAAGCGCGAGCGTTTCGCGGGACATGGGGCCGGGAACGACGTCGCCGCCGACTACGATCTCGTCGATTTTGTGATGGCGGACTTCGGCGAGGACGGCCTCGAGCGCCGGAAGATTTCCGTGAATATCGTAGAGGGCAGCGATGCGCATGGGGGCCGCGGCTCCGCGCGGTGAGGAGCAATCAGCGCAATTAGATTACGGCGAAAGGGCCGCAGTGTCATCCGTCGCTTCGCGGCGGGGATTAGCGCCTTCCGAACAACAGCTTATTCCTCCCGGCTCCCTTTGACGGGATCACTTTGTCCCTCCGAGCCAGTTGCTCCGCGACCCTCATCCCGGACCGGAGCGCGCCTTCCATATAACCTGGAAACGCGTAGCTAGTGTGCTCTCCAGCAAAGTGCAACCGTCTGTGGAACGGCTTGTGCAACAAAGGTCCGACCTGAGTGACCTCGTTCGGAGCCGGAAAAGAGTAAGATCCGCGCGTCCATTTTTTGTTCGGCCAGTCCATGAAGATCGGGGCTCGCATTCCGCTAGCGAGGTGCGGGTAAACCGGACGCAGTAGTTTCAGATATTCCTGGGTTTTATTCTTCCAACCGCGACACATGTCCGCATCCGCACCGCCGGAGAAAGCAACCAAGGTCGCGCGCTTGCCAGGTTGACCATCCGTACCTTTCCAGGTCATGTCCACCGGTCCGTCTGTGCTGAGTTCGGGGGTCGCGGGCTTCCAGGCATTCTGGCGCACGTTCATGATGAATTTTATGTTTCTTCCGAACTGCGGACGGTAGTTTTTCGGCAGAGTTGGATCGATTTGTATGGAGCGCCAAACCGTCGGAGGCACCGCGAGAATTACATCGCGCGCGGTTTCGAATTTTGTGCGCGAAGTCCAGACCCTGGAATCCTCGCCATTGCGGCCAAGCTCGATTCTATGAACGGGACAATGGAGGCGAATCCTGCCCTCTGGAAGCGGGGCGGCGAGGCAGCTCGCGAGGGCCTGGTTGCCGTCCTTGCAGCGATAAAGCTCCGTGTCGGCCCAATAACGTTCCAAGCCACCCCCCTTGACCATTGCGAGGACGCCCAAGTAGCTCTGCCTGCAGGCTGAGACGCCGTTATCAGCGGCGAGTTGCTCAAGCAATGCGAGTTTGCCGTTCTCTGAAACGCCTTTAAGGGCGTGCACCGCATCTTCCAAAGAGATGCTATCGAGGTGTTTCGCATTTTTGGAAATCCATGGCTCATTCGGATTGATATGCTTCGCTGCACGATTAATTGCTCTGGCGGCAAGGTCGAACTGTTGCTGCATTTTCTTCGCTTCGCGGGAGTCGAGGCGACGTCCAGCGAGAATGACGGGCGATTTCGGCGGATCGATCACATCGGAGAAGCTCAGGCCAAATTTGTGTTTGTAAGAGAGCCAAGCGTGGTGGTTTTTGCCGATGAGCTCGGCACCGCCTTCGACGGTGAAGCCCGGCATGAATTTGTGAAGCGTTTTGACGCGGCCCCCGAGCCGTCCCCGCGCCTCCAAGACGGTGACGTGGTAACCCAAGCTGTGAAGCTCGAATGCGGCAGAAAGACCGGCGAAACCGGCACCCACAACGATTACTCGCTGGTGAGGTTTAGGCGCATGGATGTGGCCCATGAACCGGTCGGCCAGAGAAAGCGCCCAGACTTGACGGCGGCGACGCTTCGCTTTGATTGCCTGGTGACGCCCAGGATTGTGAGTGAGCAGAGCTGAATAGAGAGTTGGCATGAGTTCCTGCTGCCTCAAAGCGAGACGCGGCTGCTCACAAATCGCGAGTGAGTAGCAGGCCCGTTCGCAGACTTAATGTTTGCAAAAATGCAAAAGACTTTTGACGGAAATTAACCGGGATGTCAAGTTAATTGAGGGGGAGCAATTGATTGGGAACTATGGGCGTCGCCATCGCTCCGGCGGAACGGGTGGAAGGCGGGCGCTGCTAAGTTTTCGCCGGGACTGCCTGGAGGACGGAGTGGACGCGCTCGATGAGGGCGCGGCGGGTGAAAGGTTTATTGAGGAGAGGGGCGGTGGTTTCGAGGCTGCCGGAATCGCGGAGGAGGTCGGGCGAATAGCCGGTCATGAAAATTGTTTTTACGCCGGGGCGAACGCGCAGCAATTCTTCGCCGAGCTTGCGGCCACCCATTTCGGGCATGACGAGATCGCTGACGAGGAGATCTATCGTGCCCACGAACTTCGCGGCGACCTGCAGAGCGTGCACTCCGGAAGAGGCTTCGAGGACTTTGTAGCCCTGGCTTTCGAGAGTTTCGCGAGCGAGCGCGCGGAGCGGCTCGGAGTCTTCGACGAGAAGAATCGTGGCCGAGCCGCGAGGCAGAGTTTTGTATTCGGGCTTGGCTTGGGCGCTGCTGGCTTGAGAGCTCAAGCGCGGAAGATAAATCTTGAGAGTGGTGCCCTGGCCGAGCTCGCTGTAGAGCCAAATCCACCCGCCCGACTGCTTGACGATACCGTAGACGGTGGCGAGGCCGAGGCCGGTGCCTTTGCCCTTTTCCTTGGTGGTGAAAAACGGATCGAAGGCGCGCGCCTGCGTTTCCGCGTCCATGCCGGCGCCGGTATCGGTGACGGCGAGAAGGACGTACGGGCCGGGCTGGGCGTTTGGCCGGTGCGCGGCGTAGGACTCGTCGAGTTCGACGTTGCTGGTTTCGATGATGATGCGGCCGCCGTCGGGCATGGCGTCGCGGGAATTGACGACGAGATTGAGAATCACCTGCTCGATCTGGACGGGATCGGCCTTGGCCAATCCGAGAGCGGGATCGAGAACGGTATTCAGGACGATGTCTTCGCCGATGACGCGGCGAGCGAGCTTTTCGACGTCGGAGACGATGGAATTCAGGTTGATGACGCGCGGCTCGAGCACCTGCTGGCGGCTGAAAGCGAGGAGCTGGCGGGTGAGCGACGCGGCGCTCTGACCGGCTTTGACGATCTGCGCGACGGGCTTGTGCAGATCGTGGCCTTCTTTGAATTCGTCTTCGAGGATTTCGGCATAGCCGAGGATGATGCCGAGCAGGTTATTGAAATCGTGGGCGACGCCACCGGCGAGCTGGCCGACGGCTTCCATCTTCTGCGACTGGATGAGCTGGCGTTCGAGTTTGCGGCGGTCGGTGATGTCGCGCGCGAGGAGACAGACGGATTTGTAGGCGCCGTCGGCAGCGCGAATTGGAGTCACGCGAGCGAGAAAGCAGCGGGTCTCTTTTTCGGATCCATTCTCGTACTCGAGATTTTCGCCGACGCCGCTGGCGAGCACGCGCTGAACGACGTCAAGCATGGCGCGCGAGGAAGCTTCGTTCATGGTGTCGGTGACGCGCAGGCCGACGAGCTCCTCGACGGGCTGGCCCATGAGGATTTCGTCAGTGGTGTAGACGTTGAGATAGATGCCGTCGGGGCCGAGCTCGTAAACGACTTCGTCCACGGAACTGACGAGGGCGCGGAGGCGGCTTTCGCTGGCCTGGAGAATGGCTTCGACGCGCTCGCGTTCCGTGATGACGGCGCGGAGCTTTTCGTTGGTTGCGGCGAGCTCGGCGGTGCGGGCATTGACGCGCTGTTCGAGATCCTGATTGGCGCGCGCAAGAATTTCGGCGGCGGCTTTTCGCCCGGTGATATCCGTATTGATTTCAAGGATGGCGACGGGCTTGCCGGAGTCATCGCGCTGAACGGCCCAACTGCTGGCGACGACGACGCGGCGGCCGTCGCGACGGCGGTGAACGAGTTCGCCTTCCCAGCGCTCGTTGAATAGAGCGTGCTGCTCGATGTCTTTTACCGGCAGCGGAAATTCGGTGGAGAGAAGATCCTGGCTCATGCGGCCGACGGCTTCTTCGGGAGACCAGCCATAGAGCGTGTGAGCGCCGCGATTCCAGTAGGTGATGTAGCCGCGAAGATCGCGGACGAAGATGGCATCGTGGGCGAGATCGAGGAGTGCGGCCTGGCGGCGGAAGCGCTGTTCGGATTCGCGGAGCGCTTTTACGGCTTCGAGGCGATCATGAAGTTCACGGTCGCGCTCGTCGATGGACTTGCGCAAGTCTGCCTGGCTCGGCATTGCGATCGCTTTGGGGACGACTCGAACCATGAGAGCCGCTGTCGCGAGGCTGGCGACAGCCGTAACCGCCTTGACGTATCCGGCCAGCCAATAGCTGGCATGCCATAAATTCCAGACCTCCATAATATGCGTCGAGCCGCAAGCGACAATGAAAACTCCAAAGCAGGTGCACATCCAGTTAAAGGGGATGTCGCGGCGTTTGCGGACGAGCTTTACGAGAAAAAGCGGAATGATGAAGTATGCGGCGGCGATGAGGATGTCTGAAGTGACGTGCAGCCAGACGAGGCCCGGGTCCCACAAGTAGCAGAATCCGTGAGGCCGGTAATCGCCGGAGCCGAACAGATGCCGGAGGAAGTCCATGCGAATCTCCCGCGCGTCCAGGTGAAGGGTGACGAGGCGCAGAAATATTCCGCAGGTGGCCAGGAAGGGAAGGCTATGCGGTTAGTGCGGAGATATTGTTGCGGAATGAAAATGTTCCGTCAAGAAGGGAAGTGGGGGGGAGAGTCGTCGCGAGCACTAATGATGGAAGGCGGTCCCGACTAGGGTCGTCGGGATGCGAAAAGAACAAAGGCGGAAGGCGGAAGGCGGAAGGCGGAAGGCGGAAGGCGGAAGGCGGAAGGCGGAAGGCGGAAGGCCTCACCCCTACGAGGCGGGGTGAGCTACAGAGTCAAAGGCAACGAAGATTTCAAATTTGAAATTTGAAATTTCAAATGAAAGGCAACGGCAAAGGCAACGGCAACTGCAACGGCAACTGCAACGGCAACTGCAACTGCAACTGCAACTGCAACTGCAACTGCGATAGGCCATTCGCGAGAATCGCTCGGGATGAAGGCACCCTCGCTTGGATCACTCAGGATAGAGGGCACGCTCGCGTGGAAAGATGAGGTGAAGTAGACTGCGGCGAAATAGCAGGAGGACACTCCAGTGCGAATGAACCTTTCGAGTTGCGCAATCGTGGGAATTTTGACAGCCGCGGCGGCGGTGGCGTCGTTGCTTGGCGGGAGAACGACAACTCGTGCGGCCGGGAATCAAGCGCCGGCGCAAAGCAGCGCGGCTGCGGATGCGGCGCTGCCGGCGGTGAGCACGACGCTCGAGGTGGAATCGGTAACCAAGCGCAAATTTTATGCGCTACCGGATTCGCAGGGAGCGGTGGCGGCGGCGAAGCAGAAGTTGGACGGCGATCCGAAGAATCTGGAGCTTCTGCGGGCGTTTGAACAGGAGCAGGTGAAAGTGTGGCAGTACCGCGAGGCGCTGGAGACGTGCGCGCGCGGGCTGCAGATCGCGCCGCAGACCGCGGCGTTTTACGTGGAGCGCGGACACCGCGAGGTGGCGCTGCAGCAATTCGCAGAAACGATCACGGACATGAACCACGCGATCGAACTCGATCCTTCGATTGGGGACATCTACTACCACCTCGGGCTGGCGCATTATTTCCGAGGAGAGTTTGATCAGGCGGCGGATGCGTTCGGGAAATCGGTGAAGATCGCGCAGTCGAAGGGCGCGGACGCGACCGACGGAGTGACGAATTCGACGAACTGGTATTACGTGGCGCTACGCCGGGCAGGAAAAAAGGAGGAGGCGGCGAAGGCGCTCGAAGCGGTGGGACCGGAAGTGACGACGAAGGATGCGCACTCGCAGGTGTATCTGAATTTGGTGCGGTTTTATCAGGGCAAGATGAAGGACAGCGAGGTCGTTGAGCGGGAGCCGCCGCGCGACGGGCATGTGTATCTCGAGCCGGAGCTGAAATTCGATACGAGCGCGTATCAGGTGGGGAACTGGTATTTGTACAACGGGAATCCCGCGAAGGCGCGGACGTATTTCGAGCGCATCGCGAAGGGCGGAGTGTGGATCACCTGGGGTTTTGTGGGCGCTCAAGTGGAACTGGCGAAGAAGTAGAGCGCGAACTGGACTGACTTTGCGAAGAATCCCGCAACGAACCCTTCCTGGCGATCTGCGATTTCCACAAGCGGGATGCTGGAACGTCGTTAAACCGCGCCGTCCGACAAACCTCTAAATCTCTACAGTAAACACCTTATAGCAATCGGTTCGCAGGGTGTATTGAATCGGAAAGCTGACGTTTAGACGCCAGGCGGATGTCGGGGCAACGGATTGAAAGTCTTCGGCCGTGCAGCGGCCAATCAAGAATTCATCGCAGGGGGATTTGAGCGTGAGTAAGGGACAGGCCTCGCGGTCAAACGGGCTGAGACCTTTGCCCAAGACACCGACGGGGATCCGCGGGTTCGACGAGATTATGGGCGGTGGAATTCCGAAGGGGCGGCCGACGATCGTGTGCGGCGGGCCCGGCTGCGGGAAGACGATGTTTGGCGTGGAGTTCCTCGTACGGGGAGCGATGGAATTCGACGAGCCAGGAGTACTGATCACGTTTGAGGAATCGTTTGAAGAGATGGCGCAGAACGTGGCGTCGCTCGGATTCGATCTGAAAGGGCTGGCGGCGCAGAAAAAACTGGCGATGGATTTCGTGAAGATCGAGCCGAGCGAAATCGAAGAAACGGGCGAATACGATCTCGAAGGACTTTTTATCCGGCTGGATTATGCGGTGAAGAGCGTCGGGGCGAAGCGCGTGGTGCTGGACACGGTCGAGGCGCTTTTCAGCGCGTTTTCAAATGTCGCGATTCTACGCGCCGAGATTCGGAGGCTCTTCCGGTGGTTGAAGGACCGGAATCTGACGACAGTGCTGACGGCTGAGCGGGGCGAGGGAGCGCTGACGCGGCACGGGCTCGAGGAGTACGTTTCGGACTGCGTGATTTTACTCGATCACAGGACGCGGCAGCAGATTTCGACGAGAAGGTTGCGAGTGGTGAAGTACCGCGGAAGCGCGCACGGTGCGGACGAATACCCATTCTTGATCGACGAACAGGGGTTTTCGGTGTTGCCGCTGAGCTCGTTGGCGCTGAGCTACAAAGTCTCCGAGGAGCGTGTGCCGACAGGAATCGCGGACCTCGATGACATGCTGGAAGGCAAAGGGTATTTCCGGGGGAGTTCAATTCTGATTTCGGGCACGGCGGGGAGCGGGAAATCGAGCGTGTGCGCGATGCTCGCCGACGAAACATGCAGGCGCGGAGAGCGGTGCCTCTACATTGCGTTTGAAGAGTCTCCTTCGCAGTTGGTACGCAACATGAAGTCCATCGGGACAGATCTGGAACAGTGGCTCCGCAACGGTTCTCTGGCGCTGGAAGCGTGGCGGCCGACGAACTGCGGCCTGGAAATGCATTTGCTGAGGATTCACAAACTCATAGAGCAGCACAAACCGGACGTCGTGATTCTGGATCCGGTCACGAACCTCATCGAGGGGGCCGAGCGGGAAGTGAATTCGATGCTGATGCGGCTGCTCGATTACTTGAAGACGAAGCGGATCACGGCGTGCTTTGCGGCGCTGACGAGCGCAGGCGAGAGCCAGGAACGCACGACGACGGCGATTTCCTCACTGATAGATACCTGGATTCTGGTGCGCGATGTGGAATTGAACGGGGAGCGCGACCGCTGCGTGTATGTGTTGAAATCGCGGGGCATGGCGCACTCAAATCAAGTACGGGAATTTATAATCACCAGTAACGGAATCCGGTTGGTTCCGGCGTACGTGGGAGCAGGCATCGTGTTGACCGGCTCCGCGCGGCTCGTGCAGGAAACTCTGGAAGCGGCTGCGCGCATGGCGAGCGGGAACGAGACGGAAAAGAAGCGGCGCGAATCGGCGCGGCGGAGAGCAGCGATCCAGGCGCAGATCGCTGTATTGCAGGCGGACCTGGCCGGCGAAGAATCGGAGTTTTCGGAACTGGAAACGGAAGAGACGACGCGTCAACAGCAGATGATGATGGACCGGCAGGAGATGGCGGCAATGCGAAGAACAGCTCTCCCAAACGGACACGCGGAAGCCGCCAAGGGAGGCGCGTGATGAGAAAGGGGCGAGGGGCGGCATCCACGGGCCGGAAAACGCGCAATGCACTGACGGAGCTGAGGTTGTACGTAGCAGGCCAAACTCCGAAATCATTGGTGGCGCTTTGCAATTTGAAACGGATTTGCGATGAGCACATTCCGGGAAAGTACCGAGTGCATATCATCGATCTTCAGAAATCCCCGGAGTTAGCGGTAGGGGATCACATCGTGGCGATTCCGACGCTGGTGCGCAAACTGCCTGAGCCCATCCGAAAAATCATCGGCGATCTTTCCAACACAGAACGGGTGCTGGTCGGACTCGACTTAGAGGAAAGCGTGGCACTCAATTGACTACAAACGGAGATAAGCGCAAGCACGGAAACACCCATGCGGCGGAAAAAACAAAATACTCGCTGGACCTCTACGTGACGGGGAATACGGCGAGATCGATTCGATCCATCCGACGGCTTCGCAAGATTTGCGAGAAGCACCTTAAGGGCCGTTACGAGTTGAAGGTGATCGACATTTGCCAGCAACCGGAGCTGGCTTCGGAGAGCCAAATTTTGGCCGCTCCTACGCTGATTAAGAAACTGCCGCTTCCACTGCTGCGGCTTGTAGGGGATCTATCCAATCAGAAGCGCGTGTCAGTCGCGCTGGGACTAGAGCCGGTGTAAAGGGGGATGTCCGTGGGCACGAAATCACGGAATGGCACATCGGCGAAGACAAAGAGCCTTCGCAACGCGACGGTTGACGAGATGAAGGGCCGGTTGCGCGAACTTGAGGAGACGTTTGACGCGATCCGCAGCGGCGCTGTGGATGCGCTGGTGATCTCGAGCCCGAAGGGGGATCGCGTGTTTACGATCGAGGGCGCGGAGCACCCTTACCGCACACTGGTGGAGACGATCGAAGAAGGCGCGGCGACTCTTTCTGAAGAGGGCACTGTGCTATACGCGAACCGGAGCTTTGCGCGGATATTCGGCGTGCCACTGGAACGGTGCATCGGGAGTTCGCTGCGGGAGTTCGTGACAGCCGAGAACCAGGAAACTTTGCGCAAGCTCGTCAGCGGCGGGCGAGAGAAGAATGTAAGAGGAGAGCTGAAGCTGAGCATGGGGCAGGCGAACCGGACGGTCCGACTTTCGCTGAACCCGATCAAAAGAGCGGAGAAGCCATTAATCTGCGCAGTGGCGACGGAGATGACGGAACTTCTGCAGGCGAACGAATCGCTGCGCGCGACGGAACTTTCGCTGCGGAATCTTTCCGGCCGGCTACTGCAATTGCAAGACGAAGAGCGGCGGCGAATTGCGCGGGACCTGCACGATATTACCGGACAGAAGATCGCCGCGGCGGCGATGTCGTTGAACTGGCTGGAGAAGCATTCGTCGCAGTCTGGCGCAGAGGTTCGAGGAAAAGTGAGAGAGTGCAACGACCTGGTGCGCTCGATCGGGGACGAGGTGCGCACGCTTTCGTATTTGCTGCATCCGCCGCTGCTGGACGAGTGCGGGCTTTCCTCAGCGCTTATGTGGTATGCGGAGGGTTTCGAGAAGCGCAGCGGAGTCGAAGTGAAGCTGGACGTGCCGCCGAATTTCCCGCGGCTGTGCATGGACGCGGAGACGGCGCTCTTTCGGGTGGTCCAGGAAAGCCTGACGAACGTACACCGGTATTCGGGGGGATCGGACGCGCAAATCCGGATTCGCGCGGAGGGGAAAGAGGTTCTGCTGGAGGTGGTGGACCACGGGAAGGGAATTCCGGCGAACAACACGCAAGAGGGGCGCGGGGCGGTGCGCTCGCTAGGCGTGGGGATACCGGGGATGCGGGAACGAATCCGGCAACTCGGAGGCTCGCTGGAGGTGGAGTCGGATGCGACCGGAACGCGGGTGACCGCGATACTGCCAGTGGAAATGGTTCCGGCGGAGACGGTCGCAAACCACGCGAATGGAAATGGTACTGCGGCGAGCCGAATACTTGGAGCGCGCGCCTCGGGCGAAGGCGTGGCCCGGCGGACGGTGTTGGTAGCTGACGATCACGAAGTGATGAGAAGGGGAGTGGTGCAGCTGATCGAGACGCAGCAGGAGTTTGCGGTGGTGGGCGAAGCGATGGAGGGACGCGAAGCGATCGCGAAGACGAAGGAGTTACACCCAGACATCGTGATATTGGACGTGAACATGCCGGGGCTCGGCGGATTGAATGCGGCGACGCAAATCCTACGAGAGTGTCCGGAGACGAAGATCCTATTTTTTACGGTGCACGACTCACGGCAGGTGGTGCGAGAAATCCTGAATGTGGGCGCGCACGGATACCTTTCCAAAGCTCGCGCGGGGAGCGATCTGCTGGATGCGGTGAGGACCGTATTATCGGGGCAAAGATTTTTCCCGGAAGCGCTGATGGTGAAAGCGACGAATTAACTCCTCGGATTTATCCTGCAAGCGCGGCTTCCGATTTTTTCTTCCAATAACGGGCGAGACCGAGCCAGCTGAGCACTGGATTTGAAGTGGTGATGTACCGCTTCACGTCCGCGTCCGGCATTTCGCGGCTCATCTCGCGAGCGACCCAGGCCGAGAAATTCGTCGGACGGTCGGCTTCATTTACGTCGTCTTTGAGAAGGCTCTCCACTTTTTCAGACCAGCGGCAGAGATTTTCCCAGGAGCGCTCGAGGTGTTCTTCGACTGGCGCGTAGGGGCCGTAGTGTGTGAGGCAGACGCGCGTGGGTTTGCGGCGGCGGATTTCGTCGAGGCTGGCGCGCCAGATTTCGAGGTCGATGTCCGGCGGAGGGGTGACGGGCGCGATGAAATCGTGTTTGGCGAGGCGAAGGCCCGTGGTGTCGCCGACGTAGGCGATGCCGGTGGACTGATCGAAGTAGGAGACGTGATGCGAGGCGTGGCCGGGAGTGTAGGCGACTTCGATATCGCGGCCTGCGAGGCGGAGCTTTTCGCCGCCGCTGAGGATCTGCAGATTTTGCGGAGGAACGGGGAGGAATTCGCCAAGCATGGTCTGCATGGCGTCGCCATAGAGGCGTCCGGCGCTGCGCAAGAGCTTTTCGGGATTGGCCATGTGAGGCGCGCCGATTTCGTGGACGTAGACTTTGAGAGAAGGATTTTCGCAGACGAGGGTGCCGGAAGCGCCAGCGTGATCGAGGTGAATGTGGGTGAGGAGGATGAAATTAAGGTCGCGCACGGTGAGGCCGCGCGTAGCGAGTTCAGATTTCAAATCGGGGAGGCAACTCGACGGGCCGCAATCGATGAGGGCGAGCTGGCCATCGCTGTGGAGCAGAACCGGGCCGATGGTTTCGGGTACACCGAGGTAGTGAAGATCGAGGACGGAGGTTGTGGGAGCGATCAGGATCATGTGGTTCTCGCGGGTTGTCTGGAAATAGAGTTCACACCTTCACGCCTAAGCGAATCGCGCGCCGGAAGCCTGTACTTTAGTACAGTCAACGCCCAGGCGCTTAACGAATTGGAAGCAAACCGATACAGGGTTTTCGGTATCTAATATTTCAAGAAAGTCCTCCCAGCCAAAGGCCCGCGTGAAGCGGGCGTAATTTGCGTCCCCACAACTTGAGAGGTGAGCTCGAATGATACGCCGAGTAGCGTTCTGGAGTGCCGTGTTCGTTGGGGTGACGTGCATGTGCCTTGGGCCGAATGTCCACGCACAAGGCACTGAAGAGCAGGGCCGAGGACCGATTTGGTACGAGAGTGTGATGGGGAGTTCGAGTTCGTTGGGAGTGGTTACGCGATTCGATTCGGTGGGCGGGTATAACTTTTCGAATCATTTCGGCGCCGACTTTGGGCTGCCGATATTGTTCGTACACGCGTCGAGCTCGACGACTGGCCTGCGTTCCGCGAATGGGATCGGGGATGTTTATGGGGACCTGCGATTCACATTCAATACCGAACCGCTGAACTACGTTTCGACGATCACGGCGACGGCGCCAACGGGAGATCCGAACAAGGGCTTCAGTTCAGGCCGCGCGACGGTGAATTGGAACAACCTTTTTGACAGGTCGTTTGGCGCGCTGACTCCTTACGCGAACGTAGGAATCGGAAACAGCATTCTGGATACGACGTACTTCGTCCGGCCGTACACGACGCTGGGATTCGTGGCGCATGTCGAAGGCGGCGCGAGCTACCGGGTGTGGCGCGCGGTGAGCGTGCACGCGTCGGGATATGTCGTGGAGCCCTCGGGGCAGCAGAAGGTGTTCAGCAAATTGATCAACAAGAGCGGCGGCGCTCCGGGCAAGGCTGCGAGTCACGGACGAGTCTTCACAACGGCGCCGGAGACCGTGGGCACCTCGGCTATCGATCGCGATCGCGGGGTATCGCTGGGCGTGGATACGAGCTTGAACAGAGTGGTCAATTTGTCGCTCGGGTACACGCACTCGTTCAGCTATGCGCTGGACACGGTTTATTTTGGGCTTGGGTTCAACGTCAGTAGGGCCATTCGTAGAGGTTCGAACTAAATGGAGGACGGAATGATGAAGCGTTCCATTCTTATTGCGGGAAGTCTTGCGGCGGCACTTGTTTTTTCGGCACCGAGCTTTGCGCAGCGGGGCGGCGGGTCCGCCGGGCGCGGGCCAGGTGGAGGAGGCGCTCCGATGGGCACAGCGCCCACCTCTGCGAACAGTCACGGGAATTCCGCGAATGCCGGCACGGGAGGCAATTCGGCGTCGGCGAACGGGCAGAAAACTCCGGATCAGCTTCTCGCGCACAATACGCAGCTTTCGAACAAGCTGGGGACTCTGCTGCCGAAGGGCGTGACGCCGCAGCAGGCTTGCGACGGGTTCAAGAACCTGGGCCAGTGCGTCGCGGCGATTCACGTGTCGCACAATCTTGGCATCGGATTCGACTGCCTAAAGTCGGACATGACGGGCGTGGCTCCGGCGACGGGCTCGACGTGTCCGGCAAATACGGGCGCAAAGAAAATGAGCCTGGGGCAATCGATCGAGACGCTGCAGCCGAACGCGAATGCGAAGTCGGAAGCAGATAAGGCGACGAAGCAGGCCGACAGCGACATCAAGGACAGCAAGACCGGCGGATAACCAGCGGCGCGGAGATAGTTGCTTCGAGCGCTCGGTTTGGATCGAAGAGCCCAGTTGCCGCGTCAATTCCTGATTGACGAACCGGCGGCTGGGCTCTAACTATATCTATGCAATGCTGCCGTAGATATTCGATGCCCTCTTCGCAATCAGATTTCAATTCCATTACAAACCAAGAGTGGGCGAAAGCCGGACTGGTAAACGCCATCGCTTTTTCGGAGAATGAAGTGCGCGGTGGAATAAGCGCGCGGCCGGGCGAGTCGGGACAACTGGAAGCTGGGTGGACAATGGCGCGACTCATCGTATCGCCGGGCATCTAAGCAAATAGGATCGGGGGAAACGTGCGAATCGCGATGGCGGCAGATCACGCGGGATTCGATTTGAAGGCGCTTCTCTTGCCGTGGCTGAGACTGGAAGGGCACCAGGTGAGTGACCTCGGAACGAAGAGCGATTCTCCGGTGGACTACCCCGATTTTGCAGAGGCGGCTGCGCTGGCGGTGGTGCGCGGGGAAGTGGACCGTGCGATCGTGATTTGCGGAAGCGGCGTGGGCGCGACAGTGGCGGCGAACAAGGTGCCGGGAATTCGCGCGTGCATGTGCCATGACACGTATTCTGCACATCAAGGTGTAGAGCACGACGACATCAACATTCTGGTGCTGGGCGCGCGGATCATCGGCATCGAGCTGGCGAAAGAGCTGGTCCGGGCGTGGATCCAAGCGCGATTTTCAAACGAAGAGCGCCACGTGCGGCGCGTAGGGAAGATCAGAAAGATCGAAGAGAAATTCGGAGAAAGAATGTCCCTGGAGAAGGAGATGGCGAAATGACAACGCCGGCGCAGACGACGATCGGCAGCACGGTGGCGGAAAAAGAGAATTCGCTCAAGGAGCTTTACAAGCTCGGGCAGAGCGTATGGCTCGATTACATCCGGCGCGATTTGATTACGACGGGCGAGCTGGCGCGGATGATCGAACGCGACGGCTTGGCCGGAATGACGTCGAACCCTTCGATTTTCGAGAAGGCGATTTCCGGGAGCACGCTCTACGCGGATTTTATCGCGCAGCAGGAATCGCAAGTGGACGAGAACCAGAATGCGCCTTCGCCGGTGCAGATCTTCGAGGCGCTCGCGGTGCGCGATATTCAGGATGCGGCCGACGTTTTGCGCGTGGTGTACGACCGGACGAACGGGCGCGATGGGTTCGTGAGCATGGAGGTTTCGCCGCTGCTGGCGCACGACACTAACGGCACAATTGCCGAGGCGCGACGGCTGTGGAAGGAGGTTGGGCGCCCGAACGTGATGATCAAGGTGCCGGGAACGATCGAGGGCGCACCCGCGATCCGGCAACTAACGAGCGAGGGGCTGAACATCAACATCACGCTGCTTTTCGCGCAGGAAGCGTACGAGCGGGTGGCGGAGGCGTTCATTGCTGGGCTGGAGAGCCGCGTGAGCAACGGTGGCGACATCAGCCGTATTCAGAGCGTGGCGAGTTTCTTCGTGAGCCGCATCGACACGCTGGCGGACAAACTGCTAGGCGAAAAGATCAAGTCGACTTCGAATGCAGAGGAGCAGGGGCGGCTGAAGGCGTTGCAGGGCAAGGTGGCGATCGCGAACGCAAAGATGGCGTATGAGATGTACAAGGGGATGTTCAGCGGGCCGCGATGGGAGGCCTTGAAGAGCCGGGGAGGGCAGACGCAGAGGCTGCTGTGGGCGAGTACCTCGACGAAGAATCCGGCGTATCGCGACGTGCTGTATGTCGAGGAGCTAATTGGCCCGGACACAGTGGACACGATGCCGCCGGCGACGATTGAGGCGTTCCGCGATCACGGAAACGTGGCGAACACGATCGAGAGCGATGTGGCGGGCGCGAAGAAGACGCTGGAGGACCTGGAGCGCGTTGGGATTTCGCTGCAGCAGGTGACGCAGCAGGTGCTGGATGAAGGCGTGAAGCTATTTGCCGATGCGTTCGATCAATTGATTGGAGCGATCGGCAAGAGCCGGACGGAGCCGGTGCCGCCGCACGTGCACCACCAAGTCTCGAGCCTCGAGCCGGAGTTGGACGGCACGGTGAAATCCGCCGTGGATGATTGGGCGGTGAGCGGGAAAGCTCGAAAGCTGTGGGCGCACGACAAATCGCTGTGGACGGGCGCGGACGAAGACAAATGGCTCGGATGGCTGGACGTCGTCGCGAAGCAGCGAGAGCAGATCGCTCATTTCAAATCTCTGGCGGACGAAGCGAGAAAGGGCGGATACACGCAGGCGCTGCTGCTGGGAATGGGCGGATCGAGCCTGTGCGTCGAAGTTATGAAACTGACTTTCGGGAAGATACAGGGATTCCCGGAAGTCGTGGTGCTGGATTCGACCGATCCTGCGGAAGTGGCGGCGACGGAAAAGAAAATTGATCTGAAGAAAACGGTTTTTATCGTTTCGAGCAAATCTGGAACAACGCTCGAGCCGAATATTTTTCAGCAATATTTCTATGAGCGTGTGAAACAGGCGCTGGGGCCGGGGAGCGAGAAAGAGGCGGCGAAGCGATTCGTCGCGATTACAGATCCGGGATCGCAGCTCGAGCAAGTCGCGAAGAGCGAGGGGTTTTTGCACGTCGAGAGCGGCGTGCCGAGCATTGGAGGAAGATATTCGGCGCTTTCGAATTTTGGCGTGGTGCCGGCGGCGATTCAGGGGATTGACGTAGAGCGGTTCTTGAACCACGCGAACGAAATGGTGCATGCGTGCGAAGCGTCCGTGACGGGCGACCAGAATCCGGGCGTTCAGCTTGGCGCGGTACTCGGAACTTTGGGGAAGCGCGGGCGCGACAAAGTGACGCTGATTACTTCACCGGCGATCGGGGATTTAGGCGCGTGGCTCGAGCAGCTGCTCGCTGAATCGACAGGAAAGCAGGGAAAGGGGCTGATTCCGGTTGATCGCGAGGAAATCGGCGATCCGGCGGTGTATGGAAACGACAGAATTTTTGTGTATGTGAGGCTGGAGTCGGCGCCTTCTGCCGCGCAGGATGCCGCTGTGGAGAAACTCGAGAAGGCGGGACAGCCAGTGGTGCGGATTCCGGTGAACGACGTATACGATCTCGGGCAGGAATTTTTCCGGTGGGAGTTTGCGACCGCGGTGGCGGGGTCGATCCTTGGGATCAATCCCTTCGATCAGCCGGACGTGGAAGCGAGCAAGATCGAAACGCGCAAGCTCACGACGGAATACGAGCAGAAGGGAGCGCTGCCGGAAGAGAAAGCATTTTTCGAGGCGGAGGGAGTGAAGCTCTTCGCGGACGAGCGCAACGCGGGAGAATTGCAGCGTTCGGCGACAGGCAAGTCGCTCGGAGATGTTTTGCGCGCGCACCTGAACCGATTAAATGGCGGAGATTATTTTGCGGTGCTGGCTTATCTCGAAATGAATTCGGCGAACGAGAAAGCGCTCCAGGTGATCCGCCACGAAGTGCGCAATGCGAAGAAAGTGGCGACGTGCCTGGGATTTGGGCCGCGATTCTTGCATTCGACGGGACAAGCGTACAAGGGCGGGCCGAACTCGGGGGTGTTTCTGCAGATCACGTGCGATGATGCGGCGGACGTCGCGGTGCCCGGCAGGAAATATACGTTCGGCGTGGTGAAAGCGGCGCAGGCGCGCGGAGATTTTCAGGTGCTGGCTTCGCGCGGGCGGCGCGCGGTGCGAGTTCACCTCGGCAAAGATGTCACCCAAGGGTTGGCGGCGCTGAGCGCGGCGATGCAGCAAGCGCTCGGATGAACTGCACCAGCCGATTCTGTAGATTCATCGGCAATCGATCATCGGCGTCAGCTTCAGCGCGCATGTTTTTTCACATTTGGAAGTACCGCTCGTGAATCGGCATTAGAACCTGCGAGAGGAATTCAGGAGTGTCGCGATGCAGATAGGCATGGTGGGACTGGGCCGTATGGGCGGGAACATGGTTCGCCGCCTGATGAGGGGCGGGCACACGTGCGTGGTGACCGATCACTCGGCTCAGGCGGTGCAGCAGCTTGCGGGCGAGGGTGCGATGGGTTCTTCGTCTGTGGATGATTTTGTCGGGAAGCTGAAGCCGCCGCGCGTGGCCTGGATGATGGTGCCTGCAGGAGACGCGACCGAAGATACGGTGAACACGCTGAGCGCGAAGATGCAATCGGGCGACATTCTGATCGACGGCGGAAACTCTTTTTTCAAGGACGATGTGCGGCGAGCGAAATCGCTCGAGCCGCGAGGCATCAAGTACGTGGACGTAGGCACGAGCGGCGGTGTGTGGGGACTTGACCGCGGCTATTGCATGATGATCGGAGGGCCGCAAGAGACGGTGAAACACCTCGATCCAATTTTCAAATCGCTGGCGCCGGGGCGTGGAGACATTCCCCGCACTCCGGGAAGAGAAAAAATAAGCGGCACGGCGGAAGAAGGCTATGTGTACTGTGGACCTTCGGGATCGGGCCATTTCGTGAAGATGATTCACAATGGCATCGAATACGGATTGATGCAGGCATATGCGGAGGGGTTCGATATTTTGAAG
>DASTCZ010000255.1:0-3347 GCA_035710585.1 Candidatus Acidiferrales bacterium
CCACCTGTAGTGCGCAAACGCCTTATTCGCCTCCGCCATGCGGTGCACGTCTTCCTTCTTCTTGATCGCTCCGCCCTTGCCATTCGCCGCGTCCAGCAACTCATCGGCGAGCCGGTCCGTCATCGTCTTCCCGCCGCGCGATCGCGCATTCGTGATCAGCCAGCGAATCGCCAGCGACTGCCTTCTGTACTGGTTCACTTCCACCGGTACCTGGTAGTTCGCGCCGCCCACGCGCCGCGTCTTCACTTCCAGCACCGGCTTCGCGTTCTCAATCGCCTTCTTGAAAAGCGTCAGCCCGTCCGCATTGCCCTTCGCCGCCATCTGGTCGAGCGCCCCGTAAAAAATTCGCTGCGCATTGTTGCGCTTGCCGTCCCACATCATCGAACAGATAAATTTCTGCACCAGGTCGCTCGCAAATACCGAGTCAACCTCCGGCGCCCTTCGTGCTACTGCTCCCTTTCGTGGCATCCCGTCAACCTCTCCAATCGTCCTACTCAATCTCTATTTCGCTGAATCGCAAACAGGATCACCGTTTGCGATTCACCCTGAGCGGCGCGTCTGTAGCGCCAGCGAAGGGCCTCACGATTACTTCGCCGCCTTCGGTCTCTTCGCCCCGTACTTCGATCTCCCCTGCTTCCGGTTATCCACTCCCGCCGCGTCCAACGTCCCGCGCACGATGTGATATCTCACTCCCGGCAAATCCTTCACGCGCCCGCCGCGCACCAGCACGATCGAGTGCTCTTGCAAGTTGTGCCCGATCCCCGGAATGTACGTCGTCACTTCCACGCTGTTCGTCAGCCGCGCGCGCGCCACCTTCCGCAACGCTGAGTTCGGCTTCTTCGGCGTCTGCGTGTACACGCGAATGCATACCCCGCGCTTTTCTGGACATCCTTGCAGCGCCGGCGACTTCGTCTTCGTGCGAACCTTCTCGCGGCCGTGACGCACCAATTGTGCAAACGTGGGCACGTTTCTCCCTCGATTCCGAGTTCGTTTTTAGCCATCCAGGCGGCCGCCGACACGCTTGCAGCCCAGAAGGCAACTACGTTTGAAAGGGTTTGGTAACTGGTGCCGATCTTCCGGCTCAGTTTCCGACGACGACTCCGCAGCGTGATGCCTACTTCGCCCGCGTACGCGGGCACTCACACCCTGGCGCGGCACGCACTTCGACAGCTATGCCGTACCCCTGATCCCGACACCGTGAGTGCGTACGCCCGGTTAGAGCGCAGCAAACTACGTTAAGCGGGGCAGCAACGCGGAGAAGCTTCCTCGGCTTTGCGGGGCTGGCGCCCCATTTCGGCCGTGCCTCAGTCTCGTTCCGTCCGTCTTTGTTCCGAGACTAAAGCCCTTCCCTTTCGCTACAGGGCAAACTACACCCCGACGAAACCGCAAGTATAAGCACTCGCTTCCACTCTGTCAAACACAAAAACAACTCCTTAATGGCCATACGCAGCCTGCCGAGCGTAGTAGGGGCGGGGCTTGTCTCCGCCCGTTCTCACCGCGGATCTGCTTCCGCCCTCGCCTTTTCCTCGCCTTTGCCTTTGCCTTCGATTTTGCCTTATCAGCGTTAATCAGTGTTCATCAGTGGTTGCATCTGGTTTTGCCTTCCAATTTTAAATCTCAAATTTCAAATTTGAAATCGCCTTTGCCTTTCCCTGCTTCCTCGCCTCCTTGTCTCCTTGCTTCTGCGTTCCCCTTGCGCTCCGTCACTCTACCCTCTACCTTCTATCCTCCAAGCCCCATGCGCTCCGACCTCCTCCGTTTCAACGGCGCCCTCGAACGCGACCCCGCCATCGAAGCCTGGTTCAAACGCCACACCGGCGATTTGGGCCAGATCGCACGCGAGTGGTTCAAAGTCATGCGGGACTGCGGCGACGAGGTCCGCGAACTCCTCCACGACGGCTGTCCCGTCGCCTGCTTGGGCGACGTCCCATTCGCCTACGTCAACGCCTTCACGTCCCACGTAAACGTCGGCTTCTTTCACGGCGCATCCCTCCCCGATCCAGCTCACCTGCTGCAAGGCTCCGGCAAATACATGCGCCACGTAAAACTGGTCCCAGGAATGCCCGCGAACTCCGCAGCCATCCGCGCGCTCATCGAAGCCGCCTACGCCGACGTCAAATCCCGTGTCGAACACGGCTAACTGGACGGTCGCCCTCCATGGCGAAGAATTAGCGCAGCTTTTGACGGCCCTGCTGGTTTCCGGCAGACGGGTCGTCTTAGAATCACGCCGCCTCTCGAATCGCTGTTATGCACATTGGAATTAAGCGGCGCTACGCCGCTGTCGCATGCCTCGCCGGATCTGTGTTGGTGCATACCGCGCTGTATGCCAGGCGGAAAAGCCCAGCACAAGAGGATCCGAGGGCGCAATTGAGTCTCGTCCGTGCGAGAGTTTCCGTTCTGGACGCATTCAACCGGCCGGTCGAACACATGCCGCCGGGTGCGTTTCATATCGACGATAGCGGGGCGGAAGCGCACCTCGCTCACTTTGAGCGGGACACCGACCCAATGAGCGTTGCGTTTCTCATCGACAAGAGTGGCAGCATGTCGCCGTACGATGCTTCAGTTGCGAGCGCGGCAGTTGCATTTGCGCGCGCTTGTGCTCCGGGCACCGAATTCTCAGTTGTGACGGTCAGCGACTCCGCAATGACCGCGCTCGCTCCGACGAGCGACATCAACGCCCTTGAGCCGGCGATTCGTTCCGTGAAAGCGCGCGGTAGTACGGCGTTGCTGGACGGAATCTACGCCGCGGTCTCCAGTCTGCAGGCTCTGCGAGACCGGAAGCGCGTGGTGATCGTCATCTCGGATGGACAATCGTTCAAAAGCAGCCGAACCATGGGCGATGTGA
This sequence comes from Candidatus Acidiferrales bacterium, assembly GCA_035710585.1. Classification (GTDB taxonomy): domain Bacteria; phylum Acidobacteriota; class Terriglobia; order Acidiferrales; family UBA7541; genus DASTCZ01. The sequence goes on from DASTCZ010000255.1 coordinate 2,846, forward strand.
CCGCGCTGCTCAAGCAAACCGATGTGGCGGTGTTTGCAATCAAGATCATGCACGCGGGTTCGGCGACGTTTGAGGAGTTAAGCGCGCCGGCATTTCTTTCCGACATTTGCCGATTGAGCGGCGGTCGAGTCGTGGCGACGCTCGGCCCGGTCCGTGTCGCGTCAGCAGCCGATAATCTCGCCGGTGAAATCGGCAAGCAATACATTCTGGGATTTCTCCCGAACTCGGTTACGCCGGGTTGGCACTCGATCAAAATCCACGTCGATACTCCGCACAAGGAGTTGCCATATCACTGCACCTTCCGCAGCGGTTACCTACTCGAAGCCACGCAAGCCCAACGATGAGGGCCTTTCGAGCGGCACTGATGCGCCGAGGAGCTGCTTGCAGATCAGTGGGGCTGCGAATATGCACGCGGATTTGGAGTAGAATCGGCCGGAAATCGAACACTTCAGGGGACGCGCGTGATCCATCGGAACGTGTGGCACAACGACCGGCTGCTGCC
>DASTCZ010000256.1:0-3619 GCA_035710585.1 Candidatus Acidiferrales bacterium
GCCCATTATAGATATCCTTGACGAACGTTTGGACACGAGACCTTAGTCTGTGGAAAGCGTCAAATGTAGTTGACGTCCCCGGCAGACCGCGTCTAGACTGTGCGCGGTTTCGGATCAGAACTCTCGGTCCAAACTGAAACGGGTTCTGCGCATCTTGGGGATGCCACACCCGGCCTGATACCGTAGTTAAGTAAGCGGAAGTTCAAAATCTCGGCGTAGTGGGAGACGTTCCAGAGGAAGGATGCGGAACAAGTCTTACATCTTTTTTGTTGCGTCCAGCGACCAGAGCCGCGTGATGAAGCTCCGGATTCCCTGGTATGCGCTGCACATTTTGGCGGCGCTGGCGGTGGTCGGCGGCGCAACGGTCCTGGCAGGCATGGCTTCCTATTCGCGCATGCTCTGGAAAGCGGAGGGCTACAACTCCGTTCGCCATGAGCGCGACGCCCTGAAGCAGCAATTCGTGCAGCTGCAATCCACGGTAAAAGACACCAACCAAAAGCTCGATTCGCTCCAGTCGCTCGCCACTGAGGTGGCGATGAGCTACGGTTTCCTCCGCTACCGCAATACTCCTTTCGCGACGGCTGATGCGACCGAAGCTGACGCCGCTGCCGGCGACGATTCTTTCGGCCGCACTGTGGAAGAATTCAAGTTCCTCGAAGGCAATGTGAACTCGGCGATGATGACCAACGCCAGCATGCACTTGCTGCCGCACCTGCCGAGTCTTGGCGACACAACTTTCGTTCCGTCACTCTGGCCCGTGAATGGCCACCTGACGGCGAGCTTCGGCGAGCGGCTCGACCCGTTCAGCGGTGAAGGCGAATTTCACACCGGCGTGGATATTTCCGCTTCTTATGGTGACGCGGTGCACGTGACCGCGGATGGCGTCGTGCTTTCCGCCGGCAATCGCGCGGGTTACGGGCGCATGGTCGTGATCGACCACGGCTTCGGAATGACCACCTGGTACGGCCACCTTTCCAATTTCAATGCCGAGCCCGGCCAGCAAGTTCACCGCGGCGACATCATTGGCTACGTTGGCGTGAGCGGCCGCACCACCGGGCCCCACGTTCACTATGAAGTCCGGCTCAACAATGCGCCCATTAATCCGTGGCGCTATCTGCGGTACAGCTCCCTCGGCGACTGAGCTTTTCCTCTCTTCTTTCCTGCAGCTAATCCTCAAATAGATCGCGAACTTTTGCGCGCAAGACCTGCGACGCGCTTCGGCGCGGGTGAGTATTCAAGCGTGGTTGAATAAAACGAATCAGCGAGATGCCGACATCCGCGACTTCGACATCGTCGAAAGAGCGTCGATGATCTGCTGGGTGAAGAGCACGGAGAGCTTCGCGTGCGTGTCGTCGCTGCTAATCTGAAAGGACGAAATGAACTGCGTGAGCGCGGCGACAACTTCTGGCGGAATTTGCTGAGTGCTCTGCGGCGAGTTTGCCTGGCTTAAGAACATAGGCGCCATCATCTTCAGCGTGTTCAGTCCAGAAGCGAGTTGCTGCGCGTTCGCGGCGGTATCGCATTCTGCTTCGACCGAAATCCGCAGATCAGTTGCCTCCGGATTTCCGGTCAGCGTGACCCATTGCACGCTCTGCGCGAGTTGCGCCATCTGCGTCGTGGCCATCGACCCGGCGGGCTTCGCGTTCATGTCTTTCATGCCGTTTACGTGAAAAATTGCGAATAGCGCGGCATCGCTTACGCGGGAGATGTGCTCGCGCATCGGAATCGCAGCCGGAGCCGCACTCGAACCATTCGCCGCTGAGTCGCTTTTCTTCGTGCTCACGCTCGTCACGCGCAGGCGGTTCGGCGAAATAAATTCCATGGTGAGTATGTTCCCTGCGTCGTCGGTTTTAATTTCGTAGTGGTGCCCGCTGCTTTTCGCCGTGATCTTCCCCTTCGCTTGCGCGTAAGCGGCGATCTTCGCCTCGTCGAATCTTCCTTGTGCGATCACCTGCGCGCTGTTTCCCTGCGTCGCCGGATCGGTGACGATCGCGACCTGATCGAGATCGGTCTCGTAATTGAATCCCGTGGCGTTCACGAATTCCGTGTAGTTCGCGTCTTTCTTCACCTCTGGGGCCATTGCGGCGATCTTGGAAAGAAACGCCGACGCGCGCAGAGACTTCATGTCGATGTAAATCGCTGCCGGTGAAGTTGCGGTCGGCAAATCGGCAAATAAATCCGCGGCCGTTGACGGTGAGGCGAGCGCTACGCGTCCCGAAGCGAGCGAATGAAATCCGGCGAACGATGCGCCGGCAATCAAAAGGGCAAATAAGGGAATAGCAATGACTCGTTTCAAGGGTCGCTCCGTCTTTCCAGATTGAATCAATCTTCTTCCAATTCTCCCATTGGATGCCGCGGGTCTACATAGAGAAGTACGCACGAGTCGCTGATTGGATATCGGATCTATCGGGCATCTTTTACCCTTCATGAGCAGGCCAGCGCGAAAACGGCCGGAGGCTTGTGCGGCTTAAGGTTCGAAATCGCGGCGGATTTGGCGCGGATTGACTTGACAGCAGGGTGTAGAATCCCTGCGGGCTGGACGTTACTATCGGTGTCTCTGGCGGCGCTCCAACACGATTTTCCGGCCCTTGCAATCGGTGTGCCCATTTGTTATTCTTCTTCGGTTTACGCCGCTGGCGTAGCTCAGTTGGTAGAGCATCTGATTTGTAATCAGAGGGTCGGGGGTTCAAATCCCTCCGCCAGCTGAATTTATGTCGGCTGGGAAGTTGGGGAATCCCACGAGCGGTGAAGCCAGTAGTCTTCGTAGAGAATTGATCGAACGAGTGTCTCCCAACGCAGTAGTTCAGACGCGCGTCGTTCTGTCTCTAACCAGCAATTGCCCGTGCCGGACGGGTGGGTGAGTGGCTAAAACCAGCAGACTGTAAATCTGCCGCTCCTTGCGGGCTACGGAGGTTCGAATCCTCCCCCGTCCACCAGTTCCGAAACACCTGCCGGCGGCGGCAGACGCAGTGAGCAATGCCCGCGTCGGGCGGGCGAGTCGAGGCGAGTACAAAACGAAACGAAAATTTGTGTGAGGGAACGACAGGCAGCTTCAGGGCGAGAACTGTCTGTGAAGAGCGGACTGTAGTGTTGGGGCCGCGAGAGGATTTCCGGCCTGGGTAGCTCAGTTGGTAGAGCGCGTCCTTGGTAAGGACGAGGTCACCGGTTCAATCCCGGTCCCAGGCTCCAGCGATTAGTTGGGCGGTTGGCGATGCCGGAATGGATTTGGTGGGCTGTACCCGGAATCGTTATTTGGATCTTGGCGGAGGCCGCTGCATTGAGGTGGCTGACCGGCGAGCGAGATGAGCACGCGAAGTATGGTTTGGCCCCGCTGATTTTCATTCTCTGGTATGTGCCGGATGCGATGTTGGGAATCACGGGGGCAGCGGCAGCCGAAGGGTTTCTGGTCGTCGTGGGATTTCCAATAGCGGCGATATATTTGGCGATGCTGCTGGCAAGTGAAATCGCGGAGCGGCGGAGGAATCCGCAAAAGTCGGAAGTAAGTTTGGGACAGGTTTTGCGGGGGTAACTCAGTGGCTAGAGTCTCTGCCTTCCAAGCAGATGGTCGCGGGTTCGAATCCCGTCCCCCGCTCCAGACGTTTTGAAGAGGAATAAGGAA
>DASTCZ010000257.1:0-3158 GCA_035710585.1 Candidatus Acidiferrales bacterium
CGCATCTATGATGCGAAGATGCCGAAACTCTCCGAACGCATCTCGGAATTCCCGTGGCCCAGCATCACTGAAAATCTTTGGCAATGTGGCTTCAGCCGGATTGGAACGATTCTCAACGAATCCGAATGCAGCGGCGTTCGCGAGCTCTACGAAAACGATGCGAATTTCAGGGCGCGTATCGATATGGCGCGTTTCCGGTTCGGCAAAGGCGAGTACAAATATTTTCGATATCCGCTTCCCGATCTGATTTCAGGTCTACGCCGCGAACTCTACGCGAGGCTGCATGAAACCGCGAATGAGTGGATGACGGCGCTTCGCCTTCCCGGTGAATTCCCGGACACGCTCGAGGGCTTTCTCCAACGCTGCAAAGAGCACGGGCAGGTTCGTCCGACGCCTCTCCTCCTGCAGTATCGCGCGGGCGATTTCAATTGCCTGCATCAGGATGTGTACGGCGAAATTGTCTTTCCATTTCAAGTGATCGTTGCGCTCAGCGATCCGGCGACCGATTTTGAAGGCGGAGAGCTGCTGCTCGTCGAGCAGCTTCCACGAGCGCAATCACGCGGCCACGTTTTGAAGTTGAGCCGCGGCGAAGCCGCCGTCATCACCACGCGGTATCGTCCGGTGAAAGGCGCCCGCGGATATTACCGGTCGGCGATCCGGCACGGGGTAAGCACGATCACGAAGGGCGAGCGGTTCACACTCGGAATCGTATTCCACGATTCAAAATGATGGCTGCAGCACACGCGCGAGTCATTCGCCGCAAGTCCCTGGATTCGGCTTATTAAGTGACCTGCGGAGCCGCAACTGCTCCAAGGCATTTAGCTACCGCATCTACGGCTCGGTCCACGTCACGAGCGCTCGTCTGCCAATTGCACACGCTCACGCGCATCACGCGTTTGCCGCGCCAGGTTGATCCGCTGAAAAACGCCTCACCAGTCGCATTGATCACAGCGATCATTTCGTCAGTCTTGCGGTCGTGATCGGAGTCCGTGGCGCCCGGAGCCTGATCCAAAAAACGCACCAGGCCTTGATTGATCGTCGGCTCGCACAACATCTCCGCGCCCGGCAGCTTTCCGATTCGTGTGACGATGGCGTGCGCGTGCTCGCAGCAGCGCTCAACCAGATTTGCGACGCCATCGCGGCCAAGCTCGCGCAGCGCGGCGTAAGTCGCAAAGCCGCGGGCGCGGCGCGACCATTCCGGAGTCCAGTCCATCTGATCGCGCGCCTCTGTTGAGTGCGTCAGATAAGTCGCGTGATAGGCCATCGCTCCGCGGTGTGCTTCCGGATCCGCGACGAACGCATAGCCACAGTCGTAAGGAACATTGAGCCATTTGTGACCGTCCGTCGCCCAGGAATCCGCCGCTTCCGCACCGCGCATCAGGTGGCGGTATTTCGGGCTGGCCGCGGCCCACAAACCGAATGCTCCTTCGACGTGCACCCACGCGCCGCGCTCGTGCGCGATGCGAATCGCCGTTTCAAACGGATCGAACGCGCCGGTATTAATTTCGCCTGCTTGCAGCATGACGATTGTCGGCGCGCCAGGATGCGCTTCGAGTTCGCGTTCGAGTGCGTCGCAGCGAAGCCGCTCCTGCGAATCCACCGGTAGCTTGGCGACTTGATTCAGTCCAAAACCGAGGAGCCGCACCGAGCGCGTGTACGACCCATGCTGTGACGCGGGCAGCAAAATGCGAACTGGCGGCGCGCCAAAGAGGCCTTGCTCTTCCACGTTCCATCCCTTTCGCGCGAGCACAGCGTGCCGGGCGGCGGCTAGGCAAGTCGCGTAAGTCATCTGGCAGCCGGTGACCAGCGCAAAGCTCGCGGTTGCCGGAATGCCGAGCAGTTCCTTCAGCCATTCGCCGACAACTTCCTCAACTACGGCCGCAGCTGGTGCGGTCGCGACGAGCCCCGCATTTTGGTCCCAAGCCGAAGTTAACCAATCGGCAGCCAGCGCAGCAGGCACCGAGCCGCCGATCACCCATGCGTAAAACCTTCCGCCTGCGGTGCCGATGAGTCCGCCTTCGACGTCCTTCGCAAGCTCACTTACAACTTGCTCCGCTGGAATTCCGCGAGCCTGCAAAAGCTTTTTGAGTTGGCTTCGCAGAGTTTGTATGTCCGCCGTTGCCGCAACGGAAGTGCGATCGAGCCCTTCCAGGTGCGCCAACGACCGTTGGAATGCGATTTCGAGGGATTGCTTGAACATGAGTTTTATTATCTCCGCAGGCGAGACATCAAACCTCGAGTTTCGCGCGCGTACTATCCGTTTCTTTCGGTCAAATTGGCCCATTTTTTCGCTGCCGCCAATATGGCTGCGGATCGCGGTCATGTATATGCACTAGCGAAGAGCTCGTGTTGCCGCCTGGGGCTCATCCGCGTCCTTAAATGTTGTCCGCGCTGACCGCGGCCATTATGCTTTTACGGTCCCTTCCCGCCTGGCTTGGCCGGGCCACAGGGCCGCGCCGCCATGCCGCAGAAAATTCGCATCATCGGAGTGCCGATGGACCTTGGGCAGAGCCGCCGAGGTGTGGACATGGGTCCCTCCGCGCTACGCGTCGCGGGCCTGCTCACGCGATTGAAGCAGCTGAATCATCAAGTCGATGACATCGGCAATATCCCGGTAAAGCAGCCCGAAGAACAGCACTACGGCGAAAAACGCGCAAAGTATCTCAATGAAATCGTCGAAACTTGCACGGGCCTCGCGGAAATGACGGAAAAGGCCCTCGGTGAAGGATTTGTTCCGCTCGTTCTCGGAGGCGATCACTCGATTGCAGCGGGATCTGCGGCGGGCGTTGCGAGCCACTTCAAAAAAATATCGAAGCGGCCCGGCCTGCTCTGGCTCGATGCGCACGGCGATATGAACACGCCCGAATCTTCGCCTTCAGGCAACGTGCACGGCATGCCGCTCGCCGCGATTATCGGTTACGGCGCGCCGGAGATGGTGGATATGCTCGGTTTCCATCCGAAAATCGAGCCGCGCAACGTGGCCCTGGTGGGCATCCGCGACCTTGACGCGAAGGAGCGCCGGCTCATCAAGGATTCCGGCGTGCACGTTTTCACCATGCGCGATATCGACGAGCGCGGCATGCGCGAGGTGATGAGCGAAGCGATCCGCTTTGCCAGCGATGACACCGACGGCATCGCCGTCAGTTTGGACATGGATT
>DASTCZ010000258.1:0-10029 GCA_035710585.1 Candidatus Acidiferrales bacterium
GCGCTCGGCGTGCGCTACATGACGCTCACGCACACGAAAAACACCGATTGGGCCGATTCCAGCGGCGAAGCCGGCGCGCACAACGGGCTCACGCAATTCGGCAAAGACGTGGTGCGCGAAATGAATCGCCTTGGCATCCTCGTGGATATTTCGCACGTCGCGGACAAGACTTTTTACGACGCGCTCGAAGTGAGCCGCGCGCCGCTTATCGCATCGCATTCGTCCTGCCGCGCGATTTGCAATGCGCCGCGCAACATGACCGACGACATGATCAAGGCGCTCGCGGCGAAGGGCGGAGTCATCCAGATCAATTACCACGTGGGCTTTTTGAGCGAAGCGTATCGCGTCGCCGCCACGGACAATGCGGAGATGAAGCAGCGCACCGACGCCGCGGAAAAAGCCGTGGGCTCAAACGAAGCCGCCACGATTCGCGCCGATGAAGACGTCGCGCACCAGATGATGAAGGAAGGCAAGCTCCCGAAGGTCGAATGGACCGCGATCGTCGATCACATCGATCACGCCGTGAAGCTCGTCGGCGCCGATCACGTCGGCCTCGGCTCCGATTACGATGGCAGCACCATGCCGCTCGGCATGGACGACGTTTCTAAGTTGCCGGAGATCACGGATGCGCTTCTGCGCCGCGGCTATTCCGAATCCGACATCCGCAAAATTTTGGGCGGCAACACGCTGCGCGTGATGCGCGAAGCCGAGCGCATCAGCCGCGAGATAAATTCATCTCCGCAGTCCGCGCGAAATTAGTTTGTATTTGTAGGGGCGGAGCTTGTCTCCGCCCTGGGAGGAAGCAATGAAAAAGATGACGCTTAATCCATTCACGGTGGTTGTGATTTGTATGGCTTTCGGCGCAACTCTCGCTGCACAGTCGAATCCGCCCACGCAGAAGGCCACGCCGCAAACGCAGGAGAAGATCTATGAGGCCGGGAAAGACGGCGTGAGCGAACCGTCCTGCCTTTATTGTCCGCGTCCGGACTACTCGGACGAATTGCGGAGACAGAAGGTTCAAGGCGACGTGACACTGAGTGTCGTCGTCCGCCCAGATGGCACCGCGACCGAAATCAAAGTCGTCAAGAGTCCCTCGGCGAACCTGGACAAAATATCAGTGGACACACTCAAGAAATGGAAATTCAAGCCAGCGCTCGGCCCAAATGGACAGCCGGTCGCGGCTCGAGTCGACGTGCAAGTCAAATTCCAGGTGTTTTGAAACATCGGAGGAGATGAATGAAGGAAAAGGCTCTCTACTTTCTCGCGACTGCGATGGCGGTCGCGCTTGCGACAGTTTCAATCGCCGCGCAAAGCAGTCCACCGGCGAAGCCGGCAGGGACGGCGCAGAGCAAGCCAGCCGGAACGCAGGCCAAACCTGCCGGATCGGCGGCGGCCAAGCCTACGGCGCCGAGTACGACTTACGATAAAGCGCTGCTGAGTCCCGCGACGCTGAAGGCGCAGGCGCCGGCGGAATTCGACGTGAAATTCGTCACGACCAAAGGCGAGTTCACGATGCACGTGACGCGCTCGTGGGCGCCGGTCGGCGCGGATCGCTTCTACAATCTGGTGAAGCACCATTATTTTGACGGCTGCGCGTTTTTCCGCGTGATTTCCGGATTCGTCGCGCAGTTCGGCATCAGTCCATATCCGGTGGTCGCAAAGGCGTGGGACAACGCGAAGATTAAGGATGATCCCGTCGTGCATCACAACACGCCCGGCACGGTCGTGTATGCGGCGGAGCAGGCGAAGAACACACGCACGACGCAGCTCTTCATCAATTTTGGCGACAACACGCGCAGCCTCGATCCGCAGGGCTTCGCGCCGTTCGGCGAAGTGACCGGCAGCGGCATGGATGTGGTGAAACAATTCTACGGCGGCTACGGCGGCGATCTCGATCAGGAAGCGATCACCAACGGCGGCGCGGCGTACATCAAGTCGAAGTATCCGCAGATGGATTCGATCAAGACGGCGACGATCGTCGCGCCCGCAGCTCCTGCAAAGCCGGCGCAGTAGATCGCACGACTGAATCGCAAATCGGAATTGCACGAAGGAGCGCCGGCGCGTTGCCGGCGCTTTCATTTTTCGAGTCATCGCTGAACGCGATGCGCTCGGAAATCACTCATTGATAATTAAAATTGCTCGGGAAATGCCCGGAGTCAGTGGCTTCCACTACGGCGCTAAGCCCTGTGTTTGCAGCGCGTAGTGGAAGGAACTGATAGAAAACACCGCTTTTTTTGCAACAATTTGAAAACAAACCTACTTACGGCGAACTGCGGCTTAATTATATGAAACCAGGCCTATTTACAGACGGCAAAAGTGGCCAGATATAGTGCTCGAACGCTGCGTGCAGCGACGAGCACAGAAATCGTGTTCACAATTTAGTGACGCGCGCTGAGAGCGCAATACAACGCTCTGCCGGCAGATCAATAGTGCCTCAGGGGCTGAAGCCCTGATAATTCTAGCCGGTAAATGTCGGAGCTAAAGCTCCGACCCCCGAATAGGCATTCATAAGATCACTTCTAGAGGCCCAACACGCCGACGAGCTCGCGGACGGAAGCAGCGGATTTCTGCAGCGCGGCGTTTTCTTCCGCGGTCAATTTGATTTGCACGATCTGTTCGATGCCGCGCGCGCCCAATTTCACGGGAACGCCGACGTAGAGTCCGTTGATTCCGTATTCGCCTTCAAGGTAGGCGGCGCAGGGAAGGATCTTTTTCTTGTCCTTCAGGATGGCTTCGACCATCTCGACGACGGCGGCTGAGGGCGCGTAGTAGGCGGAGCCGGTCTTCAGCAGGTTGACGATTTCCGCGCCGCCTTTTCGCGTGCGCGTGACGATTGCTTCGATGCGTTCCGCGGGCAACAGATCGGGCAGCGGAATTCCGGCGACGTTGGAGTAGCGCGGCAGCGGCACCATGTCGTCGCCGTGGCCGCCGAGAACGAACGAGTGCACGTTGTCCACGGAGACTCCCAGCTCCATCGCGACGAAGGCGCTCATGCGCGCGGAATCGAGCACACCGGCCATGCCGATCACGCGATTTTTCGAGAAGCCGCTCACTTTGAACGCGGCCTGCGCCATCGCGTCGAGCGGATTAGTGACGACGATTAAAATCGCGTTCGGCGAGTATTTGACGATCTGTTCGACGACGGCTTTCACCACGTCATAGTTTGCCTTCAGCAGGTCGTCGCGGCTCATGCCGGGCTTGCGCGGAAATCCCGCGGTGATCACGACGATGTCACTGTTGGCCGTCTCGCGGTAATCGCCCTTCGCGGTGGAAATGCCGATGGCGTGCGCATCCGAGCCGGTGATGGGCGCCGATTCGAGCATGTCGAGACCTTTGCCGGCAGGAATGTCTTCCATGATGTCTGTGAGGACGACATCGGCGAGCTCGTTATCCAGGATGCGCTGCGCGGTGGTGGCTCCCACGAATCCGCCGCCTACGACTGTGACTTTCTTTCGCATTTCTTCTCCTCTTGATCCCGCCGCGGACAAAAGTCTGTACCTCAGGGGCTAAAGCCCATTTAAGTCCTGCCCCGAATGTCGGAGCTTCCCGACAAAAGGCGTCGGGACGCAAAGTGCGCGAAAGCTCCGACCCCCGAAAAACCTACTTCCGAGTTCTTGCGCGAGGCGACGACTCAACGAATATCAGCGGGTGGCGGCGACGGCTTCCATATTTTCGATGACCGCGCTTGCGAACTCCGATGTTTTGAGTTTCGTTGCGCCGGGCATCAGCCGCTCGAGATCGTACGTCACGCGCTTCTGCTCGATGGTGCGCGCGATGCCGTCTTCGATCATGCGCGCGACTTCGTTCCAGCCGATGAATTCAAACATCATCGCGCCGCTGAGCATCACGGAGCCCGGATTGATTACATCTTTATCGGCATATTTCGGCGCGGTGCCATGCGTGGCCTCGAAGCATCCGTAGCCATCGCCGACGTTTGAGCCCGGGGCCATGCCGAGGCCGCCGACCTGCGCGGCGCAGGCGTCAGAAAGATAATCGCCATTGAGATTCGGCGTGGCCATCACCTGATATTCGTCGGCGCGCATCAGCACCTGCTGAAACACAGAATCGGCGATGCGGTCATTGATCATCAGTTTCTGCTTCCACTGTCCCTTACCGTGCGTTTTGTAAATCGCGTCGAGAACGGACTTCACTTCCGCCTGCACTTCATTGCGAAATTTCTCGGTGGCCTGCTCGAGGCCCGGTTCGATCATCGCGGCATTCTGCTCGGCGGTGAGCTGCGGGTTTTTATCGAGATTATCCACGATCCAGCTTTCGCGCTCAGTGATCACGCGATCGCGGAATTCCTGCGTGGCAAGTTCGTAGCCCCATTCGCGAAACGCGCCCTCGGTAAATTTCTGGATGTTGCCTTTGTGAACGAGGGTGACGACGCGCTTTTTATGTTCGAGCGCGTATTGAATCGCGCGGCGCACCAGGCGCTTGGTGCCCGTCGGCGACATCGGCTTGATGCCGACGCCGGAATCCCAGCGAATTTGTTTCGGTCCGCCCTTCAGCATTTCGTTGTTCAGGAATTCCAAAAGTTTTTTCACTTCGGGCGTGCCCGATTTCCACTCGATGCCTGCGTACACATCTTCCGTATTTTCGCGGTAGATCATCACGTTCATTTTTTCGGGATGCGTGACGGGGGAGGGAACTCCGTTGAAATAGCGCACGGGGCGCACGCAGGCGTACAGATCCAAAATCTGGCGCAGCGCGACGTTGAGCGAGCGGATGCCGCCGCCGACGGGTGTGGTGAGCGGCCCTTTGATGGCGACGCGGAAATCGCGGATGGCGTCAACGGTATCCTGCGGCAGCCATTCCTTGAATTGATTGAAGGCTTTTTCGCCGGCGAAAACTTCGTACCACGCAATGCTGCGCTTGCCGCTGAAGGCACGCTCGACCGCGGCGTCAAACACGCGGCGCGATGCCTTCCAGATGTCGCGGCCGGTGCCATCGCCTTCGATGAAGGGAATGACGGGGCGGTCCGGCACCTGAAATTTTCCGCTCGCGTAACCGATCGGCTTACCGTCCGCCGGAACCGCCGCGCCGTTGTAAGAAGATTTCATCTCCTCTGGCCCCTCGCTCGCGAATTTTTCTGATGCGACCGCGACACGCTGCAAAGAAATCTTTACTGAAGGGAAAAGAAGATTATCACACGAGTTGGGTGCGCGCGAATTCGAGGTCGGCGCTTCGCCCGCCAAGGCGGGCTCAGGGTAAACAGAAGCCCCACCGCTACGAGACGCGGTGGGCTACACCTCTGTCACCCACGATCTTTCGCAGACTCAGGGATGGGGCGACGAAGCGCCTGCGCTCATCTTTCCAGCCGAATAGCTTCGCGGTTGAATCGAGACGCGCGTGGCGGACCCGTCCGGCGCGGTGACTTCCGCCGATTGAAAGATGTTCTGAAAGACTTCGCCGTAGCGGATCGAATAGTTTTTGCCGCCGGCGAGCGCCAATCCGGTGACATTGTGGCGCGCGTCATACGAGACCGCGAGAATTTGATTTCCAGGCGGGCTCTCGATCGCTGTGAGGAAATTGGCGTCGTCGTATGCGTAGACGACGCTTTCCGCACGTGAATACGTGACCGTGGCTGGCCGGGATTGGGAATCGTATGCGTAGCTCACGCGATTTCCAGAACTATCTTCGAGCCCCGTCAATTTACCGTCGGTATAGCTCAAGCGGATGAATTTTCCGGAGGGCGTTTCGACCTGCCGAAGGTCGCCGTTTTCGGCGCGCGAGAAGCGTATCTCGTTGCCGTCTTTGTCGAAAATGCCGGAGAGAGAGCCTTGTTGCGGGCGCGTCGCATTGTAGGCCTCGGGCGAAAGATATGCCGTTCCGTCGGGAAGGGCGAGGGCCCAGCCCCATCCATCCCATCCGATTTTTGCTCCGGCAAAAGCAGCAGGCGCCGCGGAGTCCGCCTGGCAGACGCTGTCGGCATATCCCGTTCCGGCCGAAACACGCGGGAAGTGAACGTTGCGATGATCGGGGAGAGTCCAATCGATGTAGGTGTAGGGCAGCCGGGAACCCGTCAGGTATGGATCGTAGACGTGAGGGATATACGAGCCATTGTGCTTGAACCAATCGTCCACCGGCCAATAGGTGCGCGTGAAGGCGAGCGGCATAAGATCGGCGACAGAGAGATCCGTCTTCACGGGAATGACATTTCCCTGAGAGAGATCAACTTCGACCAAATCGTAGACGATTCCGTTGGGGATCAGCGACAAGCAATCGGCGACTGCCCCCGATTCAGGGCCAGCCGATGCGGTGCTGAGTTTCAGGAAGAAGCAAGGCGCGGACGCGACCGAAACATTTGAGAGATTCAGCGAAGGACGATTTTTCCAATAGTCTAAATCATCCGCCGTCGAAGAACCCGACGGATGAATGATTTGATAGCCTTTGTACGACATTCCCGCCAAGGCGATGAGAAACAGGAAATCCTTCCAGCCGCGACGCAGGAAATAGTTGCGCTTCGGTTTGGGATTGGCTGATTCGGCCACGACTTTACCGAGCCAACAGTGTATTCCGAAAGTAACCAAAATTGAGCGAGCCGACCGATGAGGAAGTTCGCAACGACAAACACGGTTAATCGGAGAGACGGGACAAGCGATGGTAGGATTTTGGGCCTATGCGAACCGTGCTTCTTCTCATTTGCTCGAATATTTTCATGACGATTGCGTGGTACGGACACTTGAAATACCGGAAGGCGCCGCTTTTTACCGTGATCGTGGTGAGTTGGCTGATCGCGTTCCTGGAATATTGCTTTCAGGTGCCGGCGAACCGCTTTGGGTACGGGCAGTTCACGGCGTTTCAGCTGAAAATTATTCAGGAAGTGATCACGCTCGTCGTCTTTACCTTATTTGCGTGGTTCTATCTCGGCGAACGCTTCAAATGGAACTACGCCGTCTCGTTCCTATGCGTGGTCGGGGCGGTGACGTTCGCGTTTTGGGGGAAATTGTAGGAGGGGGAGGAAGTAGAGGAGGGAAAGGAAGTAAAGGAAATACAGGAAACCCACGCCTGTTCACCAAGAGTTCGAGGAACGGCGCCCCCGTGTGCCCTCCGGGCGCGTGACGCCTTTGTTCTAGCGAGAGTCCGAGCCCACCCTTGACAGCGAAGGGTGGGGCACCCGCGGTCTCGAGCAAACTCTGCGATGAACGCATTAAGGTGTTGGTGAATTCTTCAGACTGTCCCACGACGGGCACTTTGGCAGCCGCTTGACGCTCTCCCAACTGAGCGACGTAGCTACACCCTCAATCGAACGATGTACTGTCCAGAGGGCGAATGGTCCCGCTTCGGCGTAGTCCTCTATCTCATGGGCTTTCCCTGCTTTGATCACACGTGTGAACTCGAATGCGCCGTCGGTAACGCTCGTTGAATAGCTGGGCTCAAGTGCGAAGTAACCGCTTTTCTCGATCAGCCACGAGAGGCGCGGAAATTCAGAGTAGATGTGGCCTTCCTTCACTTCGCAATAAGTCACTCGGTCGCGCGGAGTAGCGTTGCGGCATTTCGTAGTGAAGCTTGTTGCCTGAGAATTGGAGCGAAGGATGAGCTCCTGCTGACCGCACAAAAGTGCAGATGGATCGAATCGATAATCGATCTCGGACACATCTGTGAGGAGAGCGGGCTCAGCGATCACCGCCAGGTGACCGGCAAGCCATCGCTCGATGAGGGAGTCCGGCAGTGTTCCAGACAGATGATTGCCATAGACGTTCAGCGACTTAAGGTGGGACAGATGTGCGAAAGAAGGCGGAATTTGTCCTTCAAGATCATTCGCGTAAAGCTCCAACCCGGTGATCCCGGAAGATTCGCCGCCGGCATCGAAACATTCCACCCCGTACCAAGAGCACTCTGTGCCCGGAGTGCCTAGCCAGCCGTCCTTTTTCTTCCAGTGCTCGCCGCCCGTCGCTTTGAAAAGATCGGCAAGCGCACTTCGTTCCTCCGGAGCGACCCGCTGGGCGGTCGGGAACGAATTCGCCCTCGCATTTCGGCGGGACGTATCAACTTGCACTGAAAAGAAAACAAGACTGCAAGCGAGAATGACATTGGTTGCGGTGGTTCGCATTCGGTGCCGGTATGAATAGGTAGCAGCTACACGCCCAACCAATCAATTTCAGAGCTTTTCTTGGAATTCTTCAATTGAGATCTTCAGATCGCGGATGATCGCTCGAAGTGTCTTTGGCTTTAAGTCTCCGCCGTGCATTGGGATCACAACACGCGCACCGTCGGCAGCGCGCACGTAAACCGCGTGACTACCGCGTTGCCTACGCAATACAAACCCCAGTGTTTCGGCGATGCGAGCCATTTGCCGCGCGGATGTCGCGGGCAGTTTTGGCGTCACGCAAGAATCTCAATTGGCTTGATCAGGATATCTTCGGTGGGAATGGGTAATCCATCTTCAACAAGCGACTCAACGTAAAGCTCGATTGCCTCGCGAATGTTCTCGATACCTTCTTCTATCGTTTCGCTTTGCGTGTGACATCCGGGAAGCGTTGGGCAAAAGACGTGGTAGCCGCCGCCATCTTCCTTTTCCAGAATGATTGTGAATCGATGCGCCATAACGAAAGATTAGCACAAGCTCACCGGATATCGGGGCCGCGATTCCGCATGCCCTCCGGGCGTGTGAGAGTCTTGCTCTGGTTACGCGCCGAGCCCACCCTTAACAGCGAAGGGTGATTGGATAACGACGAAGGCTCCAGATTCGCGTTCCGAGGTAGTTTTAGGTTGAGGACCGAAACTCTCGGAAGGAAGAGGAGCCTTCGATGATCCTGATTGGAAGTGATTTTCACCCCAGTTGGCAACAGGTTTGTTGGCTGGATCTGGCCACCGGGGAGACCGGGGAGCAGAAGCTGGTGCACGCCCCGGGAGAGACAGAGAAGTTTTACCGGCGATTCGCGGCGCCGGCGCGGATCGGGCTGGAATCGACCGGGAACTGCCAGTGGTTTGTGGATTTACTGGCCGCTCTCGGTCACGAAGTGTGGATCGGCGATGCGGCGAAGATTCGGGCGTGTGATGTGCGGCAGCAGAAGCACGACCGGCGCGATGCGCAGTTGCTGTTGCGGCTGCTCGAGGAAGGAAGATTTCCGCGGATCTGGACGGCTTCGAACGAAGTGAAGGATCAGCGGCAGCTGTTGATTCACCGGCACAAGCTGGTGCGGGTGCGCGCGCAGGTGAAGAACGAGTTGCAGCATCTGGCGCTGAACCAGGGAGTACAGAAGAAACGGCGGCTGTGGAGCGAAGCGGGACAGAAGGTGCTGCGCGAAATTCCATTGCAACCGTGGGCGAATCGGCGACGTGAGGATTTGTTTCAGGTGATGGCGTTGCTGGACCGGCAGATCGCCTCGCTCGATGCGGCGGTGAATGAAGCGGCCGAGCAAAATGAAAACGCGCGTCTGCTGATGACGCAGCCGGGCGTGGGATCGATCACCTCGCTGGCCTTTGTGCTAACGATGGGAGACGTGAGCCGCTTTCCGCGGGGCAAGCAGGTGGCCAGCTACCTGGGACTGATCCCGAGCGAACACAGCTCGGGCGGACACCAGCGCAACGGTCCGATCAGCAAACAGGGCAACCGGTTTCTGCGGATGCTGTTGGTGGAAGCGGCGCAGGTTGCAGTTCGCTACGACCCTAAATTTCGCAACGAGTATTTGCACCGCTGCCACACGAAACCGAAAGCGGTGGCGAAAGTGGCGGCGGCCAGGAAGTTGGCGGTACGGCTCTACTGGATGCTGCGCACGAAAAAGCAGTATCCGAAGATCGTTCATGTCGAGAGCAGCTCGCGGGTGCCCCTGGCCATCCGCCACGGCGGATAGGCCGGAAGATTGATTGGGCGCTCTCGTCCCGATGACGCCGATCGGGATACGGATAGAAGAATCATGGCCGATACGAATGGCCGAATCGATGGTTGGTGGAACGACTCCACCGAGAACTGATTCACCGTGAGATATCCAGAGCTTCGGTCCTCAACCTCTCTGGCAACCACGCGGTGGAAAAACACCGCGAACGACACGTGCGCCTTGACAATGCCTTCGTCTTTATCGA
>DASTCZ010000259.1:0-19993 GCA_035710585.1 Candidatus Acidiferrales bacterium
GTGGTGGCCGTCTCTCCATCATACTGCCAGCCCGTTACCGGTTTCTTGAGCGCAACTCTCACTCGTGCAAAGCTCGCGCTCGCGGTAATCGCGGTCGGCGGCCAAGTTCCCGCGATCCGCAGTTCGTAACTTCGCTCGCCGGGCATCCCTGGATACGCACCCTCGATGGGCAGGATCTCCACGTCCATCGATCCATCCGCGTTCATATGTTCTTGAATATTCGTCCAGGCAAACTCCGAAGTCTTGTACCCCAGCGAATCCCCAGCGTCTTCGTAGAGTTTTCCCGCACCCTTTGTGTCGGGGAAAATCTGAACGATCAAGGGATCGAGCGGTTTCGCGCCCGTGCTGCTCATTTTCGGAGCCATCGGGATGATCGAACCCGCGCGGACATACACAGGAGTCTCGTCCAGTGCCGCAAGCCGCGTGATTTCCTTCGGCCCGCGAACGCGCTGACCTGTGGACCATTCCACCCACTCGCCCTCGGGCAACCAGATCGAGCACGCAGAAAGCTGAGAGACAGCATCCAGCGGCGTAACGATCGGCGCGACGATCATATCGCTCCCAAAAAAATATTCGTCGCGATGCGTATACGCCTCTTCGGCTTCGGGAAATTCGTAATACAAGGGATGCAGCAGCGAGATGCCGGTATCGTACGTCTCGCGAGCCGCGGTGTAGATGTATGGCACCAGCGCGTACCGGCGCACGAAAGCTTCGTGCATCGCCTGCGCGTACCGATCGGGAAAGGCCCAGATTCTACGCTCAGAGGCGGGATTCTTCGTCGTGTGCGTACGCAACACCGGGCTGAACGCTCCCCATTCCACCCATCGCGTGTAAAGCTCCGGCTCCACCGGACCGGGCAGATGGCCGCCGATGTCGTGGCTCCAGTAGCCATATCCCACATTTGCCGCCGTCGCGGTGAAAAATGGTTGAAAGGCCAACGAGGCCCACGATGTGACCACATCTCCGGAAAATCCGATTTGGTAGCGATGATTCCCAAGCCCGCCCCAGCGATGGAACAGAAGCGGCCGCTTGCCTTCCCGTTCCATGTCCGTGAAATGGACGTAGTTCAGCCACCACGTCGGGCTCAGGCCCGTGATCGAAGTGCGGTTCTCCTGCTGCCAGTCGAGCCAGAAAAAATCCACGCCTTGTCGTTCGAGTGGGTGATGCAAAATATTCATATAGTTCGTGGCGAACTTTTGATTGGCGATGTCAAAGGGAACGTATTGCTTTGTAGCCGGATCGATCCCCATCGCCCGCGCCATTTCCGGATATGAATCCTCGAAAGGCTGTACGCCAGAGGCCGGATGCATGTTCAACGTAACCTTGAGACCGTCCGAGTGCATCTTGGCAAGGAACTCCGTCGGGTCCGGAAAGTACAGCGGGTTCCAGGAATATCCCGACCATCCCAGCGTGTGGCCCGAGGGATCAGTTTTGTTTTCCCACCAGCGCGTGCCGAAAGTCGGGTGCCAATCCATGTCTACGACCAGGACATCCAGCGGAACGTCGTGCTCGCGAAATTCGTTGACGAGTTCCTCGAATTCCTCGTCGGTGTACGCCCAGTAGCGCGACCACCACGCGCCAAATACAAACCGCAGCGGGAGAGGGATCTTGCCGGCGATCCGCGTGTAGTCGAGCAGTTCGCCGCGATAATCGTGTCCATACGCGAAGAAATAAAAATCCCTGTAATCATGTTCCGGCCGCGCCAGCGCCCAAGGCCAGTTTTTCCCACCGAAGTTTGAATCAAAAAGCGGTGTCGTTGAGTCATCCAGGAGAATCCAGCCGTCGCGCGAAAGGATTCCTTGCGCAATCGGCACCGGCCCGTTAGCGCCGTCAAGAGTGCGAATCGTGCCGCCCAGGTTCCCGGGATTCTGCATGCCCGGAACCCAATTCGCGGCTCTTCCATTCACCTGGAAGGAGGCTTGCAAGTTTTCCGGCGCAAACACGCCCGAGCCAATTTTGTAACGCACCGTCAATTTGCCTGTATCGATGACGAGCCACCCGTCTTTTTCTTGATGCGTAAATTTCGGCACCGGCAATCGGCGATTGATCACCACGAGCGATGCGTGGTCTTCAAAGACGCCGTCGGCGGCCCACTCCATGCGGATCATTTGTGGGGTAAGCACGGAAAACCGAACTTGTCCGGTCTGAACAACCGCGGCAGGGTCCGCGACTGGATTATCGGCCTGGGCCGCAACCGGCTGCGCGCAGATCGCCGGATACGAAAGGAAAAAGAGGGAGAAAATCAGTTTGCACGGAATTGAAGGATATTTCGGAGAAGTGCGGATCATCCCCTCCCGGAGAGAAAATCGACTAAAGGATTCCCGGCAAGTGTACTTGGCTGCACACCGCCTAGGTATAAAAAAGTGAATCGAGCGGGTCCTTGCGCGTGGCAATCCAGGCCGGATAGGCGGCGCCGATCAATCCGCCGACAGTCGCAATCGCAGCGGCGCGCGCGGCCCAGCCCGCTGTGATTTGAATTGCCAGGGTCGGAAAATAGGAGACAAGAAGCGCACGCAGTCCGAAGCTCATCGCAATGCCTACAACGATGCCGGCACCACAAATCAACGCCGTCTCGCTCAGGAAGACTTTCGCGACGTATCCTTTTGAGGCCCCGAGAGATTTCAGAACGCCGATCTCGCGCGTGCGCTCCATGACCGTCGTGTACATCGAGAGAAAAATCACCAGAAACCCTATGGCGATAGCGAGGGAGATCATGGAAGTGACAAACGCATTCAGCCCCGGAATATTCGTGGACGACATTAGCGAAAGAAAATCCCGCAGCGGCCGTATCTCATACCCGCGGAACGGGTCGCGCATTTGATCAATCACTGCATTCGTGTGCTCGGGACGAGTGCATTTGATAAAAAAGAGTGAAGCTTTATCGCGCGCGCCGGTCAAATCCTGCAGCGTGGCGAGTTGAATGAATATCCGCGCGCCCTTTCCATGCTCCACGATGCCGGCGACGTGAAAATCGTGCCCGAGCAGGTTGTAGCTCTGTCCCGCGTGGATGTTTTTGGCTTTCGCCGCCCAATCGTCCACCAGCATGTCGTCAAGGTCCTGCATGTCGTGGCCTTCGTGAAACACGAAGCCGCCGGACACTGCTCGAAAACTGTCGGGATCGATCCCGTACACCATGTCGATGCCGCCGCTGGAATTGAATTGCAGCAAGACCGGCGCCACGGCCGCGACGTATTTCAATGATTCCAGTCGATCACGGATTTTGATCGGCATTGGCGCGCCGTTGAATGCCAGCAGCACGCTCGACGACGGCGGCTGCAGCATGATGTCTGCGCCGACTCCCTGCACGCGCCGCCCCACTTCCTGCATCATCCCGCCCGTCAAACCAACGATGATGATCACAAGCGTCACTTCGACCGCAACCGCCAAAACGCTGACGACGGCGCGGATCGGCCTGTGCCGGGCGTTGCTAAGCATCAGACGGGAAAACATCGCTCTCCATTTTAGCAAACCGCGGTTCGTGCCGCGGCCGCCAACCAAATCGCTTGCTGTTCCGTGCTGCTATTGTTTTGCGGCGGTAATTTCCGTGAGTTTCGTTCCTGCAGGTTGCGCGAGCGTAAATCGATCGGCTGAGATATGTTCGTTGAGCGTCAGCTTGGTGATGTGGATATCGAGCTGATAGTCGTCATGAGGGCGTCGCAGCACAATGTGTCGCGGATAACTGACGCTCTCACCCGGCACAGAAGATGTAGACGGCTGATTTGCGGATGTGCTCGCGGGTTGCCAATCGGAAAGGCGAATGTCAGATACGAGTCGGCCCGACTCGTCATAAACCTCGACTCGCGCCAAGGATAGGTCGGCGCGATCGAACCACAGTCTCCGCTGAATTTTTGGCCGTGCCCCGGCGCGCAGCAGCGTCACGATGTAGTAGCGATTTGGAGCTTCATCGAATTCTTCAAAGAGTGTCGGTTCGTCAGCGCCGATCTCCGGCCAAAACAGAGCGTCCAGCAGATGCTGCGGGCGCAAGTTCTCAATCGGTTTTTCCGCGGTTCGTGTGAGATTGGCCGGACCGACGATGAATTGGTTCTTTGACGGAATGTAGATGCGGAATGTCTTTCCGTCGCTCACCATGTCGAAAATATTCTTCGCCAGGACCGGGGCCTGCCCGATCACGCGAATATCAGCGGGTTTTTGCGCGAGGATAAATCCCTGCACCTGATGGTATTCCTCGATCACTCCGCTATACGCTGATCCGGCGGTGGGCGCCAATTCGACCGCGGCATTGATGCTACGAATCTGCTGCACGATGCCGCCATACGAGGCAAGCAGTTCCGCTTCGGTCGCTTCCTTCGCTGGACGAATTTCTGACGGCTTGACGACTGTTTTCTTGCTGATTGCGCAGCCGGAGAACGTCAAGCATGCTGAGACACAGATTGCTCCGAGCAGATTCCCTCTCACATTACCTGCCATCAACCGGCTCGCGCTCGCCGGCTTGTTCGCCGCCGCGCCTTCTCTACATTGGATGACGGTAAATTTCACTCAGGCCGATCCACGCGAACGGGGTGGGAAGTGAGAGCCGGGCGCAATCGCCGCACGATTTCGCTCGAGGTGAGTTTCATGCTTAGAACTGTTAGGGAGCCGTTCTCGAAATCGCAGACACCGCAAGCGAAATAATTTTGGAAGACATGGTGGTAAGCGTCTACGCCGCGATGCGCCAACTCGTTTTCGAGCGGCGTATCCGGCGAGTCCAGCAACCGTCCGGCACGAAATCCGAACGTCTCCGCTTCGAAGCGCGCGAGAAGCGCCTTCGACGCTTCGTATTCGAGCGACGGTACTACCACGCAGCGATTCGCGGCATCGCGATACTTCACGCCGTGGTCGCGGCAATAATCGCGCAAGCGATCCAGGCGGCTGAAAAAATCGAGGGCCCACGGTTCCGTGCCGGCCAATGCCGAAAGCGAGGCAGCCCAAACCGCGGCCGCTTCCGTTCCGCGCGCCGCGGGATCGTCCTTGTCTTCGGTTTGTTCGACGAGTTCGAGCGCGATCGCGCGCACATCCGCGCCGAGGTCGAGCGGTTCAACTGTCAGGCGGTAATTTTCAGCAGGCATCGGTCAGGCGCCGGCGGCTGTTGCGCCGAAGGCCTGACGAAAGCTCGGTGATTGCTTGCGCACTTCGAGCCAGTCGAAGAAGGTGTCGGGGGTATCCAGCCAGATTTTGAACCATTGCATGACTTCTTCTTTTTCAGCGCGCTTCTGCGGGTCCACCTTGTGATTGCGGGCGATCATTTCGGCGCGGCGGCGGCCCAGGCGCGCCACTTCGAGCACGCGCTCGGCCGCTGCCGCGTCACCTTCCGCGCGAAACTTCCTCAGCAGCTCGTCGAGCCTCATCACGCACATCTCGGCCTCTTCGAGCGTCGAAAAATGCAGCAGGTCGTGAAACTCTTCCTCGTAACGTCCGTCCGTATCCGCTTTGGTGGAATGAATCACTCTCAAGCCGGCGCTGGAGAGCACTTCGGAGATGTAATCCGCCGATGTTTTTGCAGCTGCGCCATGATGCGCGATCATCTGCCTGCGGATCTGCTCGATCTCCGCAGGCGTGAATCGGTTTACGCCCAGGTCTTCCGCAATTTCCAGAATCTGAAATTTTTTTGTGTCGGCCGTTTCGGTCATGAGCGTCTCACGGATTGTGCGATGGCGCCGGATTTCTGCCGTTGTGCTGCGAGAGAAGCTGGCGGTACCGGGCGACATTGCGATTATGCTCCGCTAAAGTGCTGCTGAAAAGATGCCCTCCCTGGGTATCGGCGACAAAATATAAATAATCCACGGCGGCTGGAACCAGCGCCGCGCGCAACGAAGCTTCGCCGGGATTCGTAATCGGTCCCGGTGGCAACCCAGGATGACGATAGGTATTGTACGACGAATCATAGCGCAGATCGGCGCTGGTCAACGGTGGATCGTATTTGCCCGCGAGTTCCAGTGCATAAATCACTGTCGGGTCGCATTGCATCGGCAAACCAATTTTCAGCCGGTTCAGGAAAACTCGCGCAACAAGAGGCCGCTCGGCCTGCTTCGGCGTTTCCGATTCCACCAGCGATGCAAGCGTCACCACTTGTTGCACGCTGCGTCCGTCTGAGGCGGGATCGACTGCTGTGAGCGACGCCCATTCCGCGCGAAAATGCGCGGTCATAGTGGCGATCACCTCCTGTGCGGAAACGTGGTGCGGAAATTCATATGTGGAAGGGAATAGAAAACCTTCCACGCTCGGGGCCGCTGGCGCGAAATCGCGGATCGACGAGATGTCCTTCGTCGCGGCAATAAACTCATCTTTGTCGACGAGCGCGTTTTGGCTCAGCAGCTCTGCGATTTGAAGCGTGTTGAACCCTTCCGGTACCGTAATCGATACTTCGAAGATTCTTCCCGACGCGATCGTGTCGAAAACCTGAGATGGAGTTTGCGGCTGAGTGAAATAGTATTCGCCCGCCTCCAGTTTCCGGTTCGCACTTCGTCTCGCGAGCAAAATGAACGAATAGCGATTTCGGATCACGCCTTGTTGCTCCAGCAAACGCGCGATGCCGCGGACCGAATCGCCCTTCGGCACGTCCACGATAATCCCCGAGCCGGAGAAGCCTTTGTATGGCGCGAGTAAAAGGTAAGCAGTCCATCCCCCGGCGGCAAGGATCAGCAGGAAGAGAAATAGCAGCAGGCGGCGCATTCAGTGCTTACCGGGCCCGTCGTTACTCTGATCTGCGGATGCACTGAAATTTTTCCCCGAGGAATTACGCGCCTCCAAATAATCGCGCAGCAGGATGGCCGCAGCGACATCATCACGGGTCGCGGTCGAAGGTTTCTTGCCTCGACGCACGCTTTGGCTCACGTGTTGAGACGCCTCCCAGGACGTCAATCGCTCGTCGAAAAGCTCGACAGGCAAGCCAAGATGTTTGCGGAGGCGTTCAGCAAAAGCCCTGGCTTTGGCCGCCATCTCGCTCTCGCTTCCGTTCAAATGCAGCGGAAGGCCCACGACAAGCGCAGTAACGCCATTTTTTCGGGCGATTTCGCGAAGCTCCCGCAAGTCCGCCGCGCGATTCTTTCGCTGAAGAATCGCAAGCGGGTTTGAGCTGACGCCCGGTTCATCGGAAAGAGCCAGTCCGATCCGTTTTTCGCCATAATCGAGCGCAAGAATCCGGCCGCTGCGAGAGGAAGCCATACCCCTCAATTATATCAAGCGGTCCGAAGGCGGGACTTGGCGCGAAAGTTTCGTTTGCCGAAAGTTTCCATAGGTCGCGCTTCAACTTGCCTTGCACTTTCGTTCAGCTAGCTGCGCCAATGCAGTGTCACAGGCCCTTCGATCGGATG
Source organism: Candidatus Acidiferrales bacterium (assembly GCA_035710585.1). Taxonomy (GTDB): domain Bacteria; phylum Acidobacteriota; class Terriglobia; order Acidiferrales; family UBA7541; genus DASTCZ01. The sequence goes on from DASTCZ010000259.1 coordinate 7,311, forward strand.
TTTAAATGGTTCTCCCGTCTTTCGCGAGTCAAGCCAAGCCTGCTTCAATTGAAAATACCAGCGCGCCGGCCGGTCGGCGTCGTCAATCAGCATGAGAGAGGGATGATTCTTCAGGCCAACGGATTGCCGCTCCATCGTTTTGGTGTCTTGCTCGATGAATTGCCGCGAAAATGCCCGGAAAATCGGCATCACGAAAGGGACCCAGCGGAAAATATTCCACGCCGCGCAAAAATCGAGCCTGCAGTGCGTCGAAGTTATCGGCGTAACCGTCGTCCGGCTCGAAAACCAGTAAGGCCCACAGCGAATCACTTCGAGGCGGTGATTCGGCAAAACGAAGTCGATAGTTGTCGTGATGGGCTGGTTGTAAATCCTCAACAGCTTATACGCGCCGCTGTTCGCGCTCGGCGAATGGGCCTTCATTCGGAAGCCGTAAGGAATCGGCTCGAAGATTTTTTCTTTAGTCTGAATGCTCCGGCGGCTGCGCCACCACCATGACTGGTGCACAAAGGGTCCGTGCGCGGGATCCATCAAGCCGATGATTCCATGATCGATGTTGCATGGCAGATCTGCGGCAATTCGTGCAATTCGATATTTTTCGCTGAATGTCGTCAGCATCGGCGCTTCCGGCACCGCATCCAATTTCGTCCCGCGTGTCGGCTGCTCGGGCATGAACACCCACACGTATCCATCGTGTTCTTCGCAGGGAAAGCTGCCGCAAAAAATCCGCTCCGATTTCAGTTTCGAGTGTTCGGTGAGCGAAGGAATGTGCAGACATTGCCCGCTATGCGGGGCAAATTGCCAGCCGTGGTAAGGACATTCAACCGCCCGGCCATCGAAGTGCCCGTCGCTGAGCGGCATTCCGCGGTGAGGGCACACATCGCGCAGCGCAAACGCCTTCCGCGCCGGATCGCGCCCCAGCGCGAGAGGCTCACCGAGCAATTGAGCCGAAATCAGTTTTCTGCCGCGGATCGAAGCGCTCTCTGCAGCCGGATACCAGAATCCGCGCAACATTTCGGCGCCGACGAGTTGATTGGAGGAAGGCGAGAGATCGGTCATTCAGAAAAATGGCTGCGCGCGGCCAGCGTACTACAGCGCGGAAAAAAGTAGAAGCGACTCAGGGGCTTCCGGTTCCGTGCATCGCAAAGATATCTCGTCATTGTTTCTGTCTGCCTCGCGCGCCCGATTCCCACGCAGGCCAGAACCCCATCGACCTCATCTGCTGGTCGAGCCCCGTCTCCTTCATCAGCGATTCGATTTGCGCGCGAGATTGGCGCGGACCGATGCGCTCGGGCCGTTCGGCAATGCCAAACGCGGTGATCGCCGCAATCGCGGCGTGAAGTTTCAATTCCCGCATGTCCACTTTGTCGAACGTGTCCGACGCTGCGTGATAGTTCACGATGTAGTTGGCCGCGTCCTGATTTGCGATCAGTGTCGGCACGCCTTCGAGCAAATAATCGAAGTTGTCCGTGCCGACCGGCGCGTCGAACGTGTCTTGAGAGACTCCCCACGACTCGATCGGCTTCAGGATTTCACGCAGCGCTGGTTCCACGTCGTGGCGTCCTCCCAGAGAAAAACCCGTGACGCGCCCGATTCCCTCGTCAAAGATCACTGCTGCGGCAACTCGATCCATCTCCTCGCGGTGCGCACGCACATACGCATACGATCCCAGCATCCCTTGCTCTTCGCCGGAGAATAAAACGAACCGGATACTCCGACGCGGCGCGACTCCGCTCGCGACGATGTCGCGCGCAGCTTCAATCACCATCGCCGCGTTGCAGCCGTTGTCCAGCGCGCCGGTTCCAAGCTCCCACGAATCCAGATGCGCGCCGAGCACGACGTATTCGTCCGGCTTTTCGCGCCCGCGAATTTCCGCGACGACGTTCTGCTGTTGGGCGCCGGGCCCGATCCGGTTCGGCATCTCCAGCCGAACACGCACGGATCCTGCGGCCGCAAATCGCGCCAGCCTCTCCGCATCCTCGCGCGCTACGATCGCTTCGGGAAGCGGCCCTAATTTGCCATCCAGCGAATCGATGTGCCGGTAGAGCAGCTTTTGCTCGCGCGTGGACATCCACAGAATTGCCGCCGCCCCGGTATGGACTGCACGCTCCACAATTCCCGGTGCGCGCGCATACTCGTTGAAGAGGTCGTCCCATGTGCGTAGAACTTCGGAGTGAATCAAAACGATCGCGCCGCGAACCGATCCGCCAGCACGCTCAAAGTCCGCTGCTTCCCCGGATCCGATGTCAACGAGCGGCGCGGTAATTCCGCCATCCGGCGTCGCCGGCGACCATCCGAGCGACACGATTTGAATCGGGGAATTGTTCGAGTCCACAATCTCGAGCTTCGTCTCTCCTTCACTCCACGTCAGCGGAATCGAATAGGTCTCCGTGTGCACTTCTTGCACGCCTGCCGCGCGAAATGCTTGCACCGCCCAATCGACTGCTCGCGCCATCGCCGGCGTTCCCGTCGGCCGTCCGCCAATTTCATCCGTGAGCCGCCGTAGATTTTCCTCCATTGGTGAGGGACCCAGTGCGTTCGCAATGATCTTCGGGTTCGCTTCGGAACACAGCGAAGGTTCCGTCGCGGAGCAAGCAGGGCCCGCCGCCGCGCGCATTTTCGCCAGCGGATCGGGCTGCGCTGGAGGAAGCTGCGCATACGCCGGGCGCGCAAACCATGCGAGCGCGAACACAGCGATGCAAATTGGGCGGAATCTCACGCAAACCTCCGATTCACGGAATGCCAATCGCAATCACAGCGACGCACGTATCCGGTCAGCCACGCGCGCCACTTGCGCCATCTCGGCAACGTCATGCACGCGCACAATGTGCGCTCCGTGCAAAATCGAAGCAGTCACCGCCGCAGCTGTTCCCCATTTCCGTTCCTCAGGAGGCGCTGGATTCTTTGCAGATCTAATTGCGGCGCCGATAAACGCTTTCCTCGAAACGCCGATCATAAGCGGCCGCCCGAATTTCGTGAACTGATGCAGATGGGCAATCAGTTCGAAATTTTGCGCGAAGTTCTTGCCGAAACCGATCCCCGGATCGAGAACAACTTTCTCTTCTCCGATTCCCGCGCGGCGCGCGCGTCTCATCGCTTGACCCATTCCCGCCGTCACATCCGTGACGGTATTTCGCGCGAAAGGCCCTATCTGCATCGTCTCCGGCTCGCCCCGCATGTGCATCAGGACTAGTCCCGCGCGTGTTTTGCGCACGACCTCAGCCATTCGAGGATCGAATTGCAGCGCGAAGATGTCGTTTACGATTTCGGCTCCGGCAGCAATCGCCTTCTCCGCCACGTCTGCTCGCCGCGTGTCGATTGAAATCGGTATGCGCGCTCGCTTATTCAGAGCTTCAATCACTGGAATGACGCGCGCAACTTCCTCCTCTGTCGAGACCGGCGCCGCCCCTGGCCGCGTCGATTCTCCCCCGATGTCGAGAATGTCGGCCCCTTCTCTTTCGATTTCCAGCGCGCGTCGAATCGCGTCATCGGCGGAGGCGAATTTTCCTCCGTCGCTAAAGCTATCCGGCGTCACGTTCAGCACGCCAGCAATCAGCGTGCGCTCCCCGAAAACGAGCGTCCGCGATCTCAGTCGCCATCGTAACTTTCGCATCTACCGAGTGTAAATCAGCCGAGCGTCAGCGCGGGGCCGGGATGTAGTACGCAGGCCTGCAATTCAGTTCCACTGCGCGCGCCTGCTGCTCAGACAGCGCGATCTGCAACTGATGCCAGCCCGCGTTCGCGAAACTGCCGTCGGGATAAAATCCCAGCACGTACTCTGTTCGCAATTCAGCGGCGATTCGCGCATAAACGTCGCTCAGCGCCCCAATTTCCCGCAGGAAATAGAGTCCGCCGCCCGCGCGTCGAACAAGCTCAGCCAGGTAGATCGTGTACGCGGGAATTTCGAGGCGCCGCGAATCGTTTGCGATCAGGGTCGTGCCTCGATGCGTCTTCAGCCACTCAGCTGTCATGGCCTTCGGCCGGTTCTCCGTTGAAATCGCGAAAACCTGCGCACCCGTCGCCGCGAGTTCGCGAACCACGTCCTCAAACGTCAGAAAATTCGCGCCGCCTGGCGGCGGAAACATGCTCGCTGGGTCCCAACTGAGTTTCAGGCCAGTATCCTGCCCATCGCTCAAAAGGATGATCGCCTTTCGTCCCGAGGGAGCATGAGGGCCAGAAAGCAGTTCGTCCGCTGCCAGAAAAACCGAGCCGTAAATGTTGGAGCCAATTTCGTCAATATTCCGCATCAGTCCGACTTTAGTGAGAGCTTCTTCGAGAAGGGTGCGATCCGTGGAAAATGGCAGCAATAAATGGGAGTGCCCGGCAAACGCCACGACCGCCACTTCATCTTGGGGAGAAAGCTGCGCGGAAAGCGCTCGCGCCGACTCCTTCATGTTTTCGAGCGCGTGATATTCGCTCGGGCTCGCGTCCAGCAGCAAAACGATGTGCACCGGCTCGGTCGATGCGTCGAAATTCGAGATTGCTTGCGGCGCAGAATCGGCGCGGAGCGTGAAATCAGATTGCGTCAAACCGCGCACGAACGAACCGTCTTCCGCAACTGCCGAACAGCCGGCCTGCACCAGGCTGACTTCGGAGCGTATCGCGTGAGGCGCGTTCTCCTCGGCGTGGGCAGGCGCTTCCGCAGCCTTCGAGTGAGTCGGCACGACTCTGACTTCTCCGTTCGCCGGATCCCGCGTGAACTGAACGTCGCGATCGAGCTGCTTTTCCTTCGGCAGTTTCGGCTTTGCCTGTGCGTGGCAGGAAATCCCTAACGCGAGAGAAATGATTATCGTGACGCAGACGGCGGAGCTGGTGGCGGAGAACCGCACGGCGGAACTAGTCGAGGTCGAAATCGCGGATCGGCTTTTCGGCGGGCTTCTCGCGCGCCTTTTTCAGGTTTTCTTCAAACTTGCGCGCGAGCACATCTTCCTTGGTCTTCTCGGCATTCCAGGAAGCCTGGAATTTCGCCTCTCGCTCCGCGGCCTGCTTGGCCAGCAATGAAGCTGTATCGTCCAGATCCACGCCAGGTCCAGCTTTCGGCGGCTGCGCGTGAGAAAGCACCACGGCGAGATCGGGATCGATCGTCATCGTCGCGCGGCAACACGGGCAGGTCACTTCGATCGTCTTGGATTTTCCGCCCACGGACCAATTCTACGCGAATCACCTTGCGGCCGTACAAAAAGAAAGCCCGGCACGCGCGGCGCCGGGCTCTATATCAGAAAATGTGAATCTGCCGATCAGCCCTTCGTAAACCCAGGAGCCGGTCGCAATTCCGGACGGCTCACCGGCTTCGGCTCGGTGCTCGGCACGGCAGAAGTCGGCGGAGGTGGCGGCACGGCCGAAGGCGTCGATCGGTCCATCAGCGGCTTGCCTTCGATGAGTGTGCGCACTTCGGCTGCATCCAGTACCTCGCGTTCCAACAGCGCAACGGCAATGCGCTCCAGCGCGTCGCGATGCGATTCCAATGTCGTCTTCGCTCGAGAGTAAGCCGTCGTCACGATCTTTTTGACTTCGCCATCAATGCGGATCGCCGTATCCTCGGAATAGTCGCGATGTTGCGCGATTTCGCGGCCCAGGAAGATGGCCTCTTCCTTCTTGCCGAACGCCAGCGGCCCAAGCTCGCTCATGCCCCAATCGCACACCATTTGACGCGCGATGTCCGTCGCGTGCTCGATGTCCGCCCGCGCGCCAGTGGTCAGGTGATCGAAGATAATCTCCTCCGCCGCGCGGCCGCCCATTGCAACAGCAAGCCTCGCTTCGAGGAAACCCTTCGAATAGGAATGCCGGTCATCGATAGGAAGCTGCAGCGTCACGCCCAATGCCATGCCGCGCGGAATGATCGTCACTTTGTGCAGCGGGTCCGTGCCCGGGGTCATTGACGCTACAAGCGCGTGCCCCGCTTCGTGATAGGCCGTGTTGCGCTTCTCCTCTTCGGAAAGAATCATCGACTTGCGCTCGACGCCCATCAGCACTTTGTCCTTCGAGCTCTCGAAATCGGCCATCAGCACGAGTTTGCGATTCTGCCGCGCCGCCCACAGAGCGGCTTCATTGACGAGGTTTGCCAGATCTGCGCCAGAGAATCCTGGCGTCCCGCGTGCGATCACCGAGAGATCAACGTCATCGGAGAGAGGCACTTTGCGAGTATGGACGCGCAGAATTTCCTCGCGCCCCTTGATGTCCGGACGCGGAACCACGACCCGCCGGTCGAAGCGGCCGGGCCGCAGCAACGCCGGATCGAGCACGTCGGGCCGGTTGGTCGCCGCAATCAGAATCACGCCTTCGTTCGATTCAAACCCATCCATCTCGACGAGCAGCGCGTTTAACGTCTGCTCGCGCTCGTCGTGTCCGCCGCCAAGTCCAGCTCCGCGGTGACGGCCCACCGCATCGATTTCATCGATAAAGATGATGCAGGGCGCATTCTTCTTTCCCTGCTCAAAGAGATCTCGCACACGGCTTGCGCCGACTCCGACAAACATCTCAACGAAGTCCGAACCGGAAATTGAGAAAAACGGCACGTTAGCCTCGCCCGCGATCGCGCGCGCCAGCAACGTCTTTCCAGTTCCCGGAGGGCCAACCAGCAAAACTCCCTTCGGAATGCGGCCGCCCAGCTTCTGAAATTTCTGCGGGTCCTTCAGGAAGTCGATGATTTCCTGCAGCTCTTCCTTCGCCTCTTCAATTCCGGCAACGTCCTTGAAAGTCGCCTTTTTCTGCTGCGCTGTAAGCAGTCGCGCTCGCGACTTCCCGAAACTCAGCGCCTTGTTCCCGCCCGCCTGCATCTGCCGGATCATGAAAATCCAGAGCCCGAACAGAACCACAAACGGCAGCAGGTTCATCACGATCGTGAGCCAATCGTTGCTGCTCACGTTCTTCACGGTGATCCGAACACCCTTGTCCCGGAGTTCCTTTACAAGGTCTTGAGTCGCTTCCTTGAAAATGACGAGTTTAAAAGTCTTCGGCGTGCCTTCGCGGTATTCACCTTCCACTTCGTAGCTGTTCGGCGAAAGAAAGAGCGTCACTTCCTTCACATTGCTGCGGTCAACGTCTGCCATGAACTCGCCATAGCTCGGCTCTGCAGGCCGGGCCGCCGAGTTGCTCGGCGTAAACACCTTCCAAAGGACAAGCCCGAGCACAATAATGAACATCCAAACAAGAATTGTTTTTGCCGCTGAACTTGAGTTCACGGAATTACCTCACCTCGCCTTACGTTGTGCCCGGCTTCGTTCACGCGTGCCTCCGCCGCCCGCCCCTCGGCCATTTCGCGGTCCGGAATGGCCAATATAGGCGAGGTTGCGGAATTGTCCCGCGCGCCCCTCTAACCCGTAGCCCACTAGTATCTTAGATGCGCCCACGAATCCAAAGTAATCAGGCCGCAAATCCACGCGGCGTTCCGAAGGCTCGTCCACCAGAACCGCCACCCGCAAGGACCTTGGGCCCGCCTCCAGCAGCCGCTTCGATAGAAAATCCAGCGTAACCCCCGTCCGGAGTACGACCTCAACGATCAAAACGTTTCGCCCCTTCAGCTCCGGCGGATGACTGAAAAAAACTTCCCGCCGTTCGTGCCCGCTCAGCTCCACGTCACGCATTTCGGTCCGCACGAAGTGGCATACCACCGGATTCTTGAGGTCCCGTATCAAATCCGCCGCAAAAATAAACGAATCTTCAACTCGAATAACGACATCGACCGCTTCCGTGCCGTAATCTCGAGAAATAGCGCGTGCCATCGCGGCCACGCGGGAGGCGATTTTGGCCTTCGAATATATGATGGCCGGAGATTCGCTCAAAGTGACTCCTCCGAGATTAGCACACCGGTGCGCGTCTTCTCGTTCGGCGCGAATCTATGTGCCACCGGAAAATTGCTTGCCCAGGCAATCGCCCCGGCGCTTTCCAGGATTGGCCAGCCGATTCGTTCGGGCGATGGGATGTGCCTTCCCTGTAGCAAGCGCTTGATTTTCTGGCTTCGCAGAAATCCTTGCGGGCGATATGCGTCGCCCGGCCGCCAGTTCCGCAGAACAAGCGGAGATTTGAGCAGATCCCAATCGATTGCGTAACTGTTAGTTTCGCTCCGCGCTGACACCCAGTCAACGGTTTTCAGCCGCACACGTCGCCTGATGTGAGGGATTTCCAAACTCGTCGCCGCATTCTTCTCCAGCAGGATCTCGATCGAAAACTCTTGCCAATCAGAATTTGCAGGTCTGCAAAGCTCCGGTGCCCGGTTAAGTCTCCGGTCGAAAATCAGGACGCCTCTTCCGCGCTTCACACCAATCCCTGCAGGAAGTTCAAGCCGGGCGCCACTCGAATCGCTCTGCAAAAGGCCGAGAACTTTCTCCACGTGCTCCCGCGTCAGTCCGTGCTGGCACCCCGCCAACTCGGTCGCAATCCGGCGAATCACTCGAGTCGCCATCGCCGGCGGCACGGTGTTCCCTCCGGGCGTCGAACGAAGCGCGCCGTCCTCGATGATCAGTTCTTGCCCCTCGCGGCGAACGCACTCCTCAAATTCCCGCTCTACCGTGTCCTGCCAGTACTCCTCATCCTCGCGGGCCATCGCCGACAGGCTCGAAAGATTGGAAACAATCGAGGGCTGGAACTCGGACTCCAGCAGCGGCAGCAGACGCGTTCGAATTCGCGCGCGCAGGCGCGACTCGTCAGCATTTGTCGAATCCTCCCGCCACGCCTGCCCTTTCGCGGCGAGATATTCCCGCAATTCAGCTCGACGCACCCCAAGCAGCGGCCGCACGACGTGCCCCGCCACTGGGTAAATCGCAGCAAGTCCCGTCGGGCCCGTGCCGCGAATTAATTTCGCAAGCACGGTCTCGGCCTGATCGTCAGCCGTATGCGCCACCGCCACGCGCGTGACTTTCCCGGCGGCGACCTGCTCGTCGAAAAACTCGTAACGCAATTTCCGGCCCGCGTCTTCGAGATTCAGCCGGTTTGGTCGCGCATATTCTTGGACGTTCTTCTCAACAAAAACGCTCTCCAGTCCGTGCGCCTGCGCTAGGTCCCGAACGAATCGCGCATCCGCGTCAGCTTCGTCTCCTCGAAGGCAATGATTCATGTGCAGAATTACGAGACGAATTCCGAGCGCATCCTGCGCCTCGCACAAAAGCAGCGCCAGCGCAATCGAATCCGCTCCCCCGGAAACACCAATTCCTACCGCATCGCCCGAAATAATCAGGCGGTGTTTGCGAATGCTCTCGATCAGCCGGTTCGTAAGCTGTGCAGGTTGGGACATACGATGGAGGGTGACAATACGTGCAATTCTAGCAGGCCGGGCGCTTTAGAAACTACTGGGGAAGCTAGAGCCCTGCGCTTGCGATCTGCTGCGTGTAGAGTTCGCGTGAAAGCGCGATCCGCCGCTCGAGCGCAGCCGCGGCGTAATACGCGCATCCGGAACGCTCTCGCTCAATGTAGCCGACGATGCCGGGCGCCAATCGCCGCGCTACGAGCCCCACAGCGGTCAGCAACGCATAATAGACGCGGATAGCGGCAGTGGTGGAGCGGTACTTGTCAAACCGCGGGCACATTCTCGCCAGCTGAATCAACCGCTCGAATTGCGACGCAGCCACGCTTCGATTCGCAATCGCCGCAAGCTCCACGGTATCTTGCGAAAGCGAAATCAGCTTTGACTGCATGATCTGCGAGCGGCAGTAGGAAACGAAGAACTCCGCCAGCGTCACGCAGGAAAGCGTCAGAATGATCGCCGCGATCATTTCGCGCCCGCCCTCGCTGCCAGCTGTGCCGGCGCCAGCTGGGCCGTCGCCGGAAATTTCAGGAACGCATAAGCCCACGCGACCGGCAGCCAAATCGCCGCCGCATAACAAACCACGCGCCAGAAACCTCCGTAGCTCCTCCCGTAAATGTTCCCAAGCGCATAGCTTGCGGCAAACGCACTGAAGTAGATCCCCAGCGCCAGGATAATCTGGATAATCCTCGTTTGCGTCTTCTTCAGCTTCAACACGGCGCCCCACAGCAAATACGTCAGCACAGCCCCGACGAAATAGAGCACCTGCGACAGCTCAAACGCAAACCTCGTGAACAACCGGTGCTGCGATTGGTGCACGATGAAAAACGAGATGCCCGCCATCGCGACAAGCAGCAGTCCAGCCCCGGTGCGGATATACGCGCTCGCGCCAAGTTCGCGGAACACGTGCAGAAACAGGCTCATGAGGGCGAAATATAAGAAGATTGTGAGAACTGTGTCCGAGTAGTAGTAAACGATCCCGTATTGCTGCGACGCAGCGCCATACTCAAGGAATACGTAGTAGCGAATCGCGTTCACCACGCACGCAGCGATCAGAAAAATATTGAGGGTAAGGAACTTCAGGAAGCACTTCGCCCGGATGGCGCAGAACACCGCGCCAGCTTGCAGCAGCGTTGTTAGAAACCACAGAAAATAATCAAGCGGGCCAAGCACGCTAGTCTCCTAGCCGAGTCGGCCCGCCTTGAGGTCTTGTCTAGAAACCTCGTAGTTCAGGCTTGCCAACCCGATTAGCCAACATCGGGTGGGATGGGAATCGGTCCCCCACCATTTCCGACGTCGGGGGGTATTGGTATCGGTCCCCCACCATTTCCGACATCGGGTGGTATTGGTATCGGTCCCCCACCGTTAGCGACGTTAACCTGAGTGTGATGGCCAGTAACGACGCACAGACCCATTGTGCACGTCAAAGCCATCGCTACGATTAGAGCTACTGCTAACAGCCGGTTCATGGACCCTCCGAATAACGAACAGCGGAGGGATTATATAGCAGTGCTCCATTTCGATACTTATTTGGCTAACGTGTGTCTAAACGGTACACACCCTCGGTCTATAGCCCTTCGACGGGTTTTCGCCCGTGCCTGGGCCAGAATAGTCTGGTCTTCCGTCAAGCAAGATAGCCTCGCGGCAATTCCCCGCCAACGGTACATCAGTACTACTGTGTGCTCCCAAAAGTACTAGCAGTCGCCTCATGGATGCTTTGTCGGGGGGCGGAGCTTAAGCTCCGACGTTAGGCCACCCTTCAGTCGATTTTCAGGAGGTGAGGACCTAAGTCCCCACGCGCTCGCGTTCGCCCGCGCTCCTTGCGCGCCGCACCAGACAAACTCATCGCCGTCACAGTGTCCGGGGATGTCCAAAGCGGCGTCCGTCAGAAGAGCGAAGGAGCAGCCAGCAGCATCTACACTGAGCGGGACCTGCTACACCGGCGCTCACCAAAAGCTTGGCTACCCCCCGGTTCACGTCCGCGCCGAGGCGGTCAACCCCGCGCGACTTGACGCCGCTTTCCGCCCTACTTACTATGAAAAACTCTCTTCGTGCCGGCGTAGCTCAGTGGTAGAGCGAGGGTCTCATAATCCCTAGGCCGTGGGTTCGATTCCCCCCGCCGGCACCAGCTCAATGTTCGACGGGATCATCGTCGAACATTGCTTCCTTCCAAGTCCCGATGATCTGTGTCGGAAACCCTGAGCTCAGCGTTGGCCTGCCCTGAACGAACGAGAAGGGTAGCTGGCGCGAGCGGGTAACATTCCATACCATCTTCTAGTACAATCCCGCCCCGTAACCTTCTTCTAAACTGGAGCCCGAATGGCCTCATTGAAGTCGAAGCCACCCAAAACTCGCCCCGCCAAGCCCTACCAGCATCCCGAATCCGAATCTCCCATGCGCCCCGAAGTCGGCACGCAGGCTCAATTCAAAAAAAAGCTCCCTCCCAAAACGTATCGCTACGATTCTTCGCTCTCTCCCGCACTCGATTGGGACGGCCAAAACTCCACGCGCGAACAGGGCGAAGCCCTCATCCGCCAAATCTCCGAAGCGCGCACTCTCGAAGAAGCCAAATCTGCCGCCTCAAAACTCGCCGCCCTCGGCAAGCCCTTCCTCAATTGGGCCGGCAAAGCCGAGCGCCTTTCCTTCGACGTTCCCACCATGCCGCTCTTCATTCATGAGCGCCTCTCCACCAAAGCCATCCTCGAAACTCTCAAGGGCCATCGCTTCGATCGCAATCAATTCACGATGCAGGAACTTTGGGGCGACCCGCAGCATTCGGTGACCGATCAGGTGATGCGTGCCTACGAGTTTCCGGACAAATGGGTCAATCGCATGATCCTCGGCGATTCCCTCGTCGTCATGAATTCGCTACTCCGCTACGAGAGCCTCGCCGAAAAGGTCCAGATGATTTACATGGACCCGCCCTATGGCGTGAAATTCGGCTCCAATTTTCAGCCCTTCGTCCGCAAACGCGATGTCTCCCACAACGACGACGAAGACATGACCCGGGAACCCGAAATGGTTCAGGCCTACCGCGATACCTGGGAACTTGGACTGCATTCGTATCTCACGTATCTCCGCGACCGTTTTCTACTCGCGCGCGAACTCCTCGCTCCAACCGGCAGCATCTTCGTCCAAATCAGCGATGAGAATCTTCACCTGGTGAGAAGTGCCATGGACGAGGTGTTCGGCAAGGACCATTTTGTCGGGATCATTACTTTTGCGAAGACCACAGGCTTTTCGGGAAAAGTGCTGTCATCCGTGTCTGACTACCTGCTCTGGTACGCAAGAGACATTGAGCGAGTCAAATATCGTCAGCTATACCGCGACAAGGAACCCGGCGACGAAGGAGCGACTGCGTACTTCCCAATTTCCGACTTACCGTACGATAACGAGCATGGTTTCAATCCGTCGCGCCTTGCGACGTCAGCTGATCTGACGTCGCAAG
>DASTCZ010000260.1:0-5602 GCA_035710585.1 Candidatus Acidiferrales bacterium
TGCAAATCCCTGCCGGCATACCATGCGCAGCACCTGCGCGGTTTGCGCTCCCAATGCAAACCGAATGCCGATTTCGCGCGTTCGCTGTTCCGCTCGGAACGACACGACGCCGTAGACTCCCGTCGTGGCGAGAATCAGCCCGAGAAAGCCGAGCGACGCCGAGAGTCCGGCTCCGAATTCAAATAAGAGCGACCCGTTCACGCTTCCGACTGCTGTTTCCATCGTCTGCACGCCGTACACCGGCATCGTCGGGGCGATCGTTTCGATCGCATCCTGCACTTCCCTTGCCACGGATTCCGGAGCACCCACCGCGCGCACGTGCATCGTCGTCAACGAGGCGTAGTGTTGGAGCAAAGACCGGTAGTAATAGGGCGACGGCGGATCGATCAGGTTGCCGGTCTTGCTGTCTTTTACAACTCCCACGATCTCGAGCGGATGCTTCGGATCCGTCGTTTGTGTGAAATGCCGTCCGATCGGATCGGCACCCGGCCAGAATTTTTGCGCCATCGTCTGATTAATCACCGCAACATGCAGGCTGTTTTCGTCATCCGAGTCGCGGAAGCCGCGTCCGCGAATCAGCGGAATTCCCATCGCCGAAAAATAATCCGAAGAAACGGAATTGTACCCAGCTTCTGGTTTCCGCGTTCCCTCCGGCGGAGCTTGCCCTTCAATCAGGATCGCGTCGCCATTTTCAATTTCACCCAGCGGCACCGTTTCGGCCACCGTCGCAAACTGCACACCGGGCAGCGCCCGCACACGCGCCAGAAGCTGCCGGTAGAATTGTCGCCCCTGCTCATCGGTATAGCCGATCTCATGTGGGTCCATCGTCAAATTCATCACATGCGAAGGCTCGAAGCCCAAATCGGCGCCATGCACATTCTGCAAGCTGCGAGTGAAAAGCCCTGCGACAACGAGCAGCATCATCGAGCCCGCAATTTGCGCCGCCACAAGCGCCCCTTGCAGCCTGCGCCGAGGAGAACTCGCTGCGCGGTCCGCTTCGCGCAAGGTCTGTTGCAAATCTATTTTTGACGACCGCAGCGCTGGTCCAAGCCCCACGAAGACGCACGTCAGTAGCGCCGCGGCAAACGCGTAGCTGAACACTCGCCAATCAAAATGAAAGTCGAGAATAAACGCGAAGCTTGTGCGTAGATCGAGCCGCCCCATCGCAGCGCTTGCCCCCATTCCCACAATCACTCCGGCTGCGCCACCCAGCAGGGCCAGCAAGAGCGTTTCCGCCAAAACTTGCCGCACCAATCGCGCTCGGCCCGCCCCCAGCGCCGCTCGGGTGGCCATCTCGCGTCGCCGCGCGAGTGCGCGCACGAGCATCATATTTGCAACGTTCATGCACGCCAGCACCAGCACCAGCAGCGCGAGTCCGAAGAAAAGTCCGAGCAGCGTCGCCAGCGGCCACGCCTCCGGATTCGGGCTCACTCCCTCCGGGCCGAGATGCCAAAGGTGCAGCAGCAACCCGCCCGCGATTTCTTTGTGGACGCCCGAGAGTTGCGCCGAAACCGAATCGAGCGCGGCTCGCCCCTTTTGCAGCGTCACGCCGTCGCGCAGCCGCGCGAGGATTAGCATGCTTCGCGCGTCGCGGTTCGTCATGAAGTCAGGCTGCAGCCCGGTCTCCAGCGTTTTCATTCCAAAGGGCAAATAGCCCTGGAAATCGAGCATCGATGCGATGCCATGAAAATCTTTCGGCGCGACTCCGATGATCGTTGCCGCGCGGCCATTCACTTGCGCTTGCTTTCCGACGATCGAGGCGTCGCCGTTGAATCGCGATTTCCAGTAAAGATATCCGAGCACGAGCACCGGATCGCTCCCCGGAGCGGCGCCCTCCGCCGGCAAGATAAATCGCCCCGCCGCCGGCCGCACGCCTGCCATCTCGAAGAAATTCCCCGTCACGTATCCAATCTGGATCGGCTGCGTCTTACCGTCCACAGTGAGCCCGCAGCGGCCAAAGTCAAAACCTGCCACGTTCGAAAAAACCGCAGCCGTTGCATTCTGGATGTCCTTGTAATCTGCATATGCGAACCCGTTGCTGTAGCGGCCCTTCTGCTGCATCGTGAAATAAGTCACCTGCTCGGGGTGGCTGAACGCCAGCGGCCGAAGTAAGAACGCGTCCAGAATGCTGAAGAGCGCCGAATTTGCGCCGATTCCCAGCGCGAGCGTCAGCACTGCGATCGCGGTGAAAGTCGGCTGCTTTCGCAGCATGCGGCTGCCATAAACCAGGTCTTGCCAGAAGGAATGCACGGGCTCACCTCTGGCCGAATGTACGGAGTTTCGCCGCAGAAAGTTTCCCGGGCCGCGCTATGCGAAGCTCATAACGCGCGATACACTCATGCGCCCGGTTACAAATCGCAATGAATTCAGGCGGTCGAAGTGGGTTCTAAGTTCGCAGACACGAAGCGCGCCGCGCGCTGGAAAACTTTTCAATACGATTTTCCCGAGCGTTCGCTCGCCGGAAAAGTAGTCGCCGTCGCCGGTGGCAGCGGCGGCTTGGGGGCGGCCCTGGTCGCACTGCTCGCCGCCGAGGGCGCGAAGATCATCTGCGGGTATCGCGCGAATCGCGAGCGCGCGGAATTGCTCCAGCGTGCGATGCTGCAGCAATTCGAAGCGAAGATCGAACTTGTCGAGGGCGATATCGCCGATGCTGCGGTGCACCACGCCTATCTCGCCGCTGTTGAAAAGTTCGGCTCGCCTCTCACCGCCGCAGCGATCTTCCCGGGCGATCCCGCTCGCGTGAAATGGGAGGAGCTTGACGCCGCGACCCTCGAATCTTCGCTGCGCGCCAATCTTGTCGGCCCGCTTCTTCTCGCTCGTGCACTCGGAGATTCCATGGAGTCCGCGGGAGCCGGTGCCCTCGTTCTGCTCGGCACGATGCAAGCGCTCGCGCCTTTCGAAGGCAGCGTCGCCTACGCCGCGCCCAAGGCCGCGTTGGTCCATACCGCTCGCATTCTCGCCAAACAATGGAAAAAAGTTCGCGTGAATTGTGTCGCGCCCGGCGCCACCGAAGCCGGCATGGCCGAATCGAGCATCGCGAGCGGCAAATACGACCGCTTCATAGAATCGGGCGCAATTCCTCGCTTTGGCCGCCCCGAAGATGTCGCTCGCGCCGTGCGATTCTTCCTCGATCCCGATGTCTACGCGACCGGACAAGTGCTTCTCCTCGATGGCGGCCTCACTCTCCGCCGCGATTCGGTATGATTATTGGCATGTTGTCGCGTCGCATGATCGCGCCCGCAATGGCATAATCCACCGCTCATGCTCATGGAAATTTACGGTTTCGGCTCGGGCCTGCTGACAGACCTCTACGAGCTCGCCATGGCCGCGGGCTACATCGAAACTGGTTTCCGCGCTCGCGCCACATTCGAGCTGATCGTTCGCTCGCTGCCCAATCGCCGGAATTTCCTCGTGGCGGCCGGGTTGGATCAGGCGCTCGATTTCCTGGAAAATCTCAGCTTCAGCTCGGAAGAAATTTCTTACCTTCGATCCGTTCCCGTTTTCCGTCACATCGGCGACAATTTTTTCGATTACCTCCGGGATTTCCATTTCCGCGGCGAAGTGCTCGCGATACCCGAAGGCACGATTTTCTTTCCCGGCGAGCCCGTCCTACGGATCACTGCCGAAGCCGCCGAAGCGCAAATCGCCGAAACCGCGATGCTCGCGCTGACTAACTACCAGACCATGATCGCGAGCAAAGCCGCCCGCGTTGTCCTCGCCGCCGAAGGTCGGCGCGTGGTCGAGTTCGGCTCGCGCCGCGCTCACGGAATCGAAGCCGGAGTGCTCGCCGCGCGGGCGTCCTATCTCGCAGGCTGCAGCGGCAGCTCCAACACATTCGCCGGTCATCGCTTCGGAGTTCCCGTCTTCGGCACGCAGGCGCACAGTTGGATCATGGCGCACGACAGCGAGCAGGAAGCCTTCGAAGAATTCATCCGTCTCTTTCACGGAGAAACGACGCTGCTCGTCGATACCTACGACGTCCACTCCGCCGTCGAGACGCTCATCGCCAATGGCAAAAAGCCGCGCGGCATTCGCTTGGATAGCGGCGATCTCGTTGCGGACAGCATTTGGGCGCGCAAGACTCTCGATCGCGCCGGCTGGAATGACGTCGGCGTCTTCGCGTCCGGCGATCTTGATGAGGACCGCATTGCCGCGCTGCTGCACGCCGGGGCGCAGATCAATGCGTTCGGAGTGGGCACTTCGCTTTCCGTTTCGTCCGATGCTCCGTCGCTTGGCGTTGTCTATAAACTCGTCGAGCTTGAGCGAAATAATTCCGTCCGCTTCCCCGCTAAATTCAGCGAATCGAAAATTACTTATCCCGGGCGAAAGCAGGTGTTCCGTTCAGCCGAGAGCGGCGGCCGCTTCACCCGCGATGTAATCGCGCTCGAAAGCGAATCTCCGGAGATGGCCTCTTCTTCTCATCCGCTTCTCCGGCTCGTCATGCGGGGCGGTAAGCGCCTCTCCGACGTCGAGCGCGGCCCTGAAGCTCTGGCGCAAGCCCGCGAGCGCTGCGCCGCGCAGCTGGCCTCGCTTCCCGAATCGCTGCGTGCGCTCGATCCGCCATCGTCACCGTATCCCGTCGCCTACTCCGAAAAGCTCGAAGCCCTGCTCACAAAAGTTTCCCGCGAATATGGCCTCCAACCTGAAGAAGTCCTTCGCGCGCGCGGCCGCGTCTAATCAAGAATGAACACGGGCCAGACTGCAAAATCGAGAGAAGTATTTTTCTGGGAAGTGGATACGCAGCGCGATTTCATGCTTCCCAGCGGCAAGCTCTACGTCAAAGGCGCGGAAGAACGCATCCCCAACATGAAAAAACTTGTGGACGCCGCGCGCGCCGGCCGCGTGTTGCTGATTTCAGACGCCTGCGTACATGCGCCCGACGATCCGGAATTCAAACAATTTCCGCCGCACTGCGTGATCGGGACTCCGGGTGCTGAGGTTCTGCCCGAGCTACAAGCGGAAAAAATCCTGCGAATCGAAAATCGCCAGGAAGCAGCGCTGCCCGCTGATCCTTTTGATTACCAGCAGATTCTGCTCGAAAAGCAGACGCTCGACGTCTTCGACAATCCTCACACTGCTGAACTGGTAGAGCGAATCGCCCCGTCTGCGCCGCCTCAGAGAGGCAGTGAACCCGAATTTTTCGTGTTTGGCGTTGTCACCGAATACTGCGTCCGCTTCGCCGCGAAAGGGCTTCTCGTGCGCGGCCGCCGCGTCGCGCTCGTCACCGACGCGATCGAGACGCTCGATCCCGCTGCAGGCCTTCGCACGGTGGACGAGCTCGAGCAGCTTGGCGCGCGCTTCGTGACGACCGATGAAGCCCTAAGCCGATTGCGCTAGGTGCTCTGCGCATCTCTCACTTTGCGTAATTTGCGGCGTGATGCGTTACAGCGTGTGCAGGTATGCGATGACCTGCCTGATTTCGTCTGCATTTAGGTTACTCGCAAGAGGAGGCATGTTTTTTCCGCCGTTGCGAATCCACGAAATCATGTTCGCGTCGGAGACCGCCCTGCCATCCGCGAATTTCCCTTTGCGGTAGATTCCCTTCATCCCCGGCCCGATCTTCTTCGCCGTGCTGCTCGCAAAATGGCAAGCCGCGCACTGT
>DASTCZ010000261.1:0-4665 GCA_035710585.1 Candidatus Acidiferrales bacterium
TAAACAGAAAAAGTGTGGGAATGAGCAGAACGCCGATGCCGAGATCGAGAGAGGCCTGCGCCTTTTTTCCGGCGGCGCTCGCATAGGTTAGGCATTGCGAGCAACCTTGCGCGAAGGCCGACTCTGAAGATGCGAGCAGCGCGAAGGCAACGATGGCAGGTTGGAGAGAGCGCTTCATCAATTCAATCTTACTCCCAACCGCTCAGCCGCGCATCACGGAAAGGCGGACGGCGTCCCAAAACATGTAGACGAGCATCATGCCGATGCAAAAAATGATCGACGGAACGAGCATCAGCGAAAGGCCGAGCTTTTCGTATTTCAGGTGCATGAACCAGGACATAATCAGCGCGGCCTTGATGATCGAAAGGCAAACGAGGAGGCCGAGCATGACGAGCGGCTTCAGCTCGATGTACGCGAGATACACTTCGATGCCGGTGAGCAGCACGAGGCCGATCCAGACCCAAAGAAAAGTCTTGGCGGGAACTTCGGCGTGTTGCTCGATGGTGGCTGCGTGTTCGCTCATTCCGTGCTCCTCACTTCAGGGCCTAAAGGCCGATTCAATTCAACATTCTACGTGGGGGCTTAAGCCCCCACCTCCTGTAAACCTATGCTTTAGCCTTGCGGCACGGATAAATCCGTGCCCTGACGAAAATCTTTCATCACGAGTACTTGACGGACATCAAGTAGACCATCGGGAAGACGAACATCCAGACCAAGTCCACGAAGTGCCAGTAGAGACCGCTGACTTCGACGTCTTCGGAATCGAATTTCCCTTTGCCGAAACCCAGCGCGACAATGCCGAGATAGATCACGCCGATGGCGACGTGCGTCATGTGCAAGCCCGTGATGCCGAAGAACACTGCGCCGAAAAGCGGAGAGCCCCCCCAGGGGTTTACTCCGGGGCGCAGGCCTTCTTCGATCAGATGCATCCATTCGCGCAAGTGCAGGCCGATGAATCCCAGCCCGCCGACCATAGTGGCGAGAATCCATTTCACCGCAGCGGCGCGATTCCCCCGATTGCCGGCGGCGACGCCCATGACCATGGTCAAGCTGCTGAAGAGCAGCACGACCGTCATCGTGGTGGAAAAAATAATCGAGGGATAAAACGGAAACGGGCGCGTCCATCCCGGATTGCTGAGCCGCGAGTAGGTGTAAGCGACAAGCAGCGCGCTGAACGTAAGCGTATCCGACGCGATGAAGAGCCACATGCCGAGCTTTTTCGAGCCCATGGCAAATGGCGAGCCTCCGCCGGACCACGCGGTAGTGACCGGCTCAGGCAGCGCTTCGGAAGTCGTGTGGTTCACGAATCACCGTCCCAGAGTGAGAAGTAAGAGCAGAAAAACCCACAGCCCATCCATGAAATGCCAGTAGATGGAGGCAATCTGAACGCCGGTGGCGCGGCCGATTTTCGAGCGCTGCCACGATTTCACTGTTACATAGAGCAGCGCGATGACGCCGCCGAGAAGATGCACTCCGTGAAGCGCCGTGAGCGTGTAGAAAAAACTGCTGCTCGGATTGGTAGCCAGGAAAACGCCTTCGGCGCGCAGCGTGCGCCACGCGAGCAATTGCCCTGCGACAAAGAGAAGTCCCAAGCCGATGGTGAGCGCCCACATCTGGCGATACGCGGCGATCATCCCGCGCGCGAGCTTGCGGCGGGCGAGTTCGATCGTGACGCTGCTGGCGATGAGCACCAGCGTGTTCAGATACAGCAGGCGCGGAACGGTGATGGGAATCCAATCGCTTGTCGTGCCTTTGCGCACGATGTAGGAACTGGTGAGCGCCATGAAAAACATGAGAATAGCGCCGAGAGCGAGGGTGATGCCGGTGAGTGAAGCGTGGCGGTACGCCGGATCTGTGCCATCACCGCGCGGACCGAAATCACCGCCGCCATCGCGGATGGCAATACCGCCGCCGTGGCTCGCGCCAATTTCGAGGTCAAGATCTTCTGCTACCGCGCCTGGCATTTCTTCCTACCTTTTCCCGCTGTGCGGACACTTCCGCCGTTCAATGATTTGACACTTCCGCAGGCGAGAGCGTTTGCGGAATGAAATCTTCGGAATGGCCCGGCGTGCTGAATTCATACGGTCCGCGATAGACGACCGGAGTGACGCCCCCGAAATTATCGTGCGGCGGCGGACTGGAAATCGTCCACTCGAGAGTGGTCGCGTTCCACGGATTCATTTCGGCTTTTTTGCCTTTCTTAAGTGACCACAGGAAATTGAACAGGAACAGCAGCTGCGCCGAAATGGTGATGAACGCAGCGATGGAGATGAAGCGCTGCACGGGAATCAGTCCGCCTAAATATTGGACGCCGGTAAGGTCGGCGTAGCGGCGCGGGTGGCCGGCGATTCCCAGGAAGTGCATGGGCATGAAGATCGAATAGACGCCGACGAAAGTGATCCAGAAATGGATTTTGCCGATGCCTTCGCTCAGGTGACGGCCGAACATTTTGGGAAACCAGAAATACGTGGCGCCGAAGATGCCGAAGATGGCCGCGACTCCCATGATGAGATGGAAGTGCGCGACGACGTAATAGGTGTCATGCAGATACAAGTCAATCGCCGGCTGCGCGAGAAACAAGCCGGAAATTCCGCCGGAGACAAACAGAGAAACAAAGCCCAGCGCGAACAGCATCGAGGTAGTGAATTGAATGCGGCCGCCCCAGAGAGTACCGAGCCAATTAAATGTTTTGATCGCGGACGGGACGCCGATGCTCATCGTGAGCAGCGAAAACGCGAATGCGGAATAGGGACTCATTCCGCTGATGAACATGTGATGGCCCCACACGCAGAAGCCGAGAAAGCCGATGGCGAGCATCGCGTAGACCATGGCGCGGTAACCAAAGATCGGCTTGCGCGAAAAGGTGGAGAGCAGATGGGAAGCGACGCCCATGCCGGGAAGAATCGCGATGTAGACCTCGGGATGGCCAAAGAACCAGAAAAGGTGTTGCCAGAGCAGAGGCGAGCCGCCGTTGTGCCCGGTGATCACGGTGTCGGTGATGGTGAGGCCGCCGGGGACGAAGAAGCTCGTGCCTGCGGTACGATCGAGCAGCAGCAGCACGCATGCGGAGAGCAGCACACCGAACGCGAGCAAGCCGAGCACGGCGGTGACGAGCCACGCCCATACGGTGAGCGGCAAGCGCATTAGCGTCATGCCCTTCGCGCGGAGGTCAATCGTGGTGGCGATGAAATTGATTGCACCGAGCAGCGAGCCAGCGCAGAAAATGGCAAGGCCGATGACCCAGAGAGTTTGTCCCGCACCTTCGCCGGGACCGGCGATCGAGCCGAGAGCGGAAAGCGGAGTGTAGGCGGTCCAACCGGAGATGGGTGCACCACCTTCGACGAAGAAGGCGGAAACCATGACGACAAGCGACACAAAAGTAGTCCAGAACGAAAGCATGTTGAGGACTGGAAAGGCCATGTCCGCGGCGCCGATTTGAATCGGGAGAATGTAATTACCAAAGCCGGATTGCGGCGCTGTGGTCAGCACCATGAAGACCATGATCGAGCCGTGCATGGTGACGAGCGCGATGTACTGCTCGGGGGTCATCTGGCCGCCGGGAGTGAAGGGCAGGTGCAGGGCCGGCCACACAAGGTGGATGCGCATCAGCAGCGAGAGCCCCATCCCGAGAAACACCGAGAAGAGCGCGAGGAAGTAATACTGGATGCCGATGACCTTGTGGTCGAGGCTGAAAATGTATTTCCGGATGAAACCGGTGGGAGCGGCGTGGGAGTGACCGCCCTCAGCGTGCGAGACCATTTACGCTCTCTCCTTGGATTCGGCCAGTCTCACTGATTTGCCGCCGTGTCTTTCAAAAACTGGGCGTAATCCGCATCGCTCATCACACGGAGCAAGCTGCGCATGCGGTAGTGGCCCAGGCCGCAGAGTTCGGCGCAGGCGATTTCGTACTCGCCGATCTCGGTGGCGGTGAAGTGCACGTGAATCAACATGCCGGGAACGGCGTCCTGCTTCAGGCGCAGTTCGCGGACAAAAAAGCTGTGCGTGACGTCTTGCGAACGAATGATGAGATCGATTTCGCGATTGACGGGAACGGCGACGACGGGCGAGACGATGTCGTCTTTCGCGTCGGGATCGGTGCGATCGATGCCAACGGGATTGCCGGATGAAGCGCTGACGAGTTCCGGTTTCACGCGGCCGAATTTTCCGTCAGGCCCCGGATAGCGGAAGTTCCACGCGAATTGCTGGCCGGTGCATTCAATCTGGATCGCGCCCGGGACGGCGTCGCGGAAGTGAACTTCAGCCCAGGCTGATTCGCCGTATACGCCCAAGCCGACGAAAAGCACGACTGTGGCGAGCGTCCAGATGACTTCCATCGTGGTGTTGCCTTCGAAATGCGAAGCGCGGCCACCGCGATCGCGATAGCGAAAGATGACCCAGGCGAGGCCGAGCTGCGCGGCGATGAAGATGACGCCCGTGATCCACAGCGTGCGCATGAACTGCGAGTCGATCTGATCGCCGACGGCGGTGATGGACTTGGGAAACCACCAGGTCTTCGCAATGAATAGGTAAGTGGTGATGACGGTGAGCGCTGTGATTAGAAGTGCGAGGACCAGGGCGACTGAGGTTGAGCCTTTACAGGCGTTGAGTTTCCGCATCTCCTCCGCTCTCCGAAAAATTTGGGTCGCGCCTTGCGGCGCAAAGTTG
>DASTCZ010000262.1:0-33208 GCA_035710585.1 Candidatus Acidiferrales bacterium
AGGTAAGTGGTGATGACGGTGAGCGCTGTGATTAGAAGTGCGAGGACCAGGGCGACTGAGGTTGAGCCTTTACAGGCGTTGAGTTTCCGCATCTCCTCCGCTCTCCGAAAAATTTGGGTCGCGCCTTGCGGCGCAAAGTTGCGTTGCTGTGAAAACCTGCGCGTCCGGAGCATTCGAACGCGGCGGAATGAGTCCGAAGCGACACATCATATACATTGGCGGAGAGAATGCAACAGGTAACAAACGCCTATCAGCGAATATTTTTCGAGAAAATTCGCGGCGTCCGCCGCCGGAGCGGCTGGCGCAGCGACGAGGATGATCGAGCAGGGCGCTTCGTCAATTTCCCGGCGCCGTGGTGTTGGTTGGCGCCGGTTTTTTCCATTCTTGATCGACGGCGGCGGGAAGTTTATCCATGTGGGAGAGGAACGTGGCGACTTTCCAGATCTGCTCGTCGCCAGCAAGTTTTTCCCATGCAGGCATGCCGGTGAAACGGATGCCGTGCTTGATGATGTAGAAGTTCTCGTTCTCGGGCATATCTGGCATATCGGAGAGGAATTGCGGCGCGGGCGGATAGAATGATTCCGCAAGCGGCGATTTCGGCTGCGCGGGATCGCCGTGGCAGCCGGCGCAATAGGTTTTGTACGCTCGCATTCCATCGAGAAGATTCAAGTCCGTCGGCTGAATCGGATTCTTCAGGTTGGCGGCACCGCGCTTCGTCGAAGAATCGACAGCCTTCATCGCATATTTCGATTCGAAGTCGGAAGGGGTCTGATCTGCGCGGAAGCTCATCAACCCAAAATCGACAACGACGATTGCGACGACGAGGAGAACTCCGATGGTGACGATGATCCCCAGAATGAACCTCATGGCGTCGCTCCTTTTGAAAGGATCCTTCCCGGGCGCGTGCTTCCTGACATGTGCTCTGTTAGATGAGGAGCCGAACATCGCGGCGACGCTGGCGGCCAGGACGTACAGCAGTCGGCGAACCGGGATACCTGATTCTGCCGATGGCTGAATGAATATAGTCGGTCATCCTAGGGGCGGGAGGGTTCCAATGAAGCGACTTATCGTCCCCGGTGTAGTTCTGATGTTCGCAATGGCCATGGTTGCAATCGGAAATGCTCAAAGCCAGAGTTCGGATCAGATGCCGGCCAAAGCTCACAGCATGACCGGCTGCCTGGCGGCCGGAACCGAACCCGGCACCTACATGCTTAACGACGTCGAGGGCAGCGGCCCGAAGACGGTCGGAATCGTTTCTTCCAGCGCGGACCTGTCAGCGCACGTCGGACACAAGGTCGAAATCACTGGCACGCAAGTGGACAACGCCACAGCGGAGAAGGATTACAAGTCGCTGAAGGCGGAGCACTACATGAAGGTCAGCAAGGTGAAGATGCTTGCGTCGAGCTGTTCGTAGCAACGAACGTCTTGGCGCCAAAGCCTTAATAAAGCTTTCTCGGACTGCCCGGAGAGATTTCCGGCATTCGATAGTTGTGTGCGGCGGGCTGGCTACAAGGCAGCCCGCTTTTTTTTAGGAATGATTCGCAAATAACCGAGCCGCCGAGGTACATGACTTCCCGGCTGCCGCCCACTGGTGTTCGCCATAGGTAGTGGGTCAGTTTGATGTTTTGACCCCCTTGATTTGACTCCGCGACTGTGCAACTCTGGCCCCATCATGCAAAAACGGTCAAGCAAGGAATCAGACCCCACCAAGAATGCGTTGCGCGTGGTTGAGACGGCCATAGGCGCTCCGCTCAACCCAAAGAAGCCCAAACACCGAAAGAATCCACATGCGGTCGCCCTCGGTCGCAAAGGCGGCAAAATCGGCGGCGTAGTACGCGCCGAACGACTTACGCCGGAACAGCGCCGAGAAATCGCGCGGGCCGCTGCTAGGTCGCGTTGGGGAAAGCGATGAATCACCCATTGATTGAGCTTGGCACGTTCGAATACCGCCGCCAACAATGGGATCGCTTCGTGTCGGGCGAGCTGTGGTGTCAATGGGCGAAAGAATACCCGCTCATCTTTGATGAGCAGGACGTTCAGATCGCGAAGAACCAAGCTGGCTCCAAGATGAGGTATCACTTCCACGAGTGGCTTGCAGCGGTGCTTATCTTTCATACGTATGGCTACTTGAGCCTAATCGAACAATACGAATTCAAGGTGCAGGCGAGGAAACGGGAAGTTATCAAATGCACCCTTCCGCCCGCAGTTTTTAATTTCGTCACGGATCACAAGCAGAAGTTTCAAGGAGTCCAATGTCCAGACCTCTTTGTTTACGCGCCGGACTGTTCCGATTGGTTCTTTTGCGAAGTCAAAGGCCCCACCGACGACATATCGAAAACACAAGAACTATTCTTTGACGAACTGGCAGAGGTATCCGGCGGCAAAGCAGTTAGAATCATTCGCTTCCGAACAGCAGTCTGACCGTAAATCACTTCTTTCCTCGCGACATTCGCGCCCGCTTTAATGCCCGAATAAACCCCGTCCCTGACGGAGCCTCGATATCGGCTGCAATTTGGTGCAATACCGTGATAGCACTTTCAGGAATCTGTGGGCGACCGTGCTTCTTCCAGAGTTTTCTTAACTGCTTTACGTGCTCCGGCTGTAGGAGCCTTGCAACAGGCGCATCTTTATCGTCTGCCTCCCTTCGTTTTCGCAACAGCGACATCGTTGTGCCCTCCCCTACCCCCATACACGTTTCCGAAGCGAATTTGGCACTCGCGACAGCATACAGAGCGTCTTCGGTCGTCATGTGCCTTCCGCGCCACAACTGCAAAAGCGTTGACATGGCTACCATTCCACCCGAACCAATCGCGGCGAATCCATTAAGCGTGTGGGAAGCGAATCCTGCCGCATCCACGCCAAAAATGTTTGCAGAAGCCTCAGCCGCTCCCCATCCCGCAACCAAAATGCTGTCTTGGAACGTGGAGGCATCCTGCTCCATGATTCGTGATAATTCGGCAAATCGCTCATCCCCAAAGTATTTTCGGCCTTCCTTTTTGAACTCGTCCATGTCCATGTCATAGACCGACAGAGTGCGTTCGGAGACGAGCTTTGATAACTGCCTTTTATATGCCTTCGCGAGGCCATCGCGAATGTTCGCGCGAGTCAATTTTTCCTCGCCTATTTCGGGCGCGAGACGCAGTTCCTCCAAAATCAGATCGGCGTTACTCAAGCTGCCAGAAAGCATGAGCGCCCAATCATCAAGGAACACTATTTTGTTGGCCGCAACGTCGCCAGAGATGGACGAATGCGTATCCGAAAGCATTCCGTCAACGGCGCAAACGATGTTCTCTCCGTTGTTGCAAATCGCCGCTATACAGACCGTCACGTTTACCCCCTCGTATGTAAGCCGACGCGGAAGGCGTGGAAAACGCGAGGGTAACACATGCTTGAGCGGATAAACATTTCTCTTGACAATGCTTGAGCGGTTATGCACAATATGACGCATGAACACGCTCCCAATTGAACGCCAAATTCAGGTTCTTGCAGCTCTGGTAGAAGGCAATTCGATTCGCTCTACTGTCCGAATGACGGGCGTTGCGAAGAACACGGTTGTTAAGCTGCTCGCCGATCTTGGCCACGCTTGCGCCGAATATCAGGACAAGGCACTTCGTAACCTGACGTGCAAGCGAATTCAGTGCGACGAAATTTGGAGCT
Source organism: Candidatus Acidiferrales bacterium (assembly GCA_035710585.1). Classification (GTDB taxonomy): domain Bacteria; phylum Acidobacteriota; class Terriglobia; order Acidiferrales; family UBA7541; genus DASTCZ01. Next base: position 3,658 of record DASTCZ010000262.1, read on the forward strand.
TTTGCTATGCGAAGGATAAGAACGTCCCGACTGACAAGCGCGGACAGTTTGGCTATGGCGACGTTTGGACGTGGACGGCGCTGGACGCTGAGACGAAACTGATTCCTTGCTGGCGCGTTGGCCGTCGCTCCGCGTGGGACGCGCAACACTTCATGCACGATCTGGCTGCGCGACTCGCCAATCGCGTGCAACTGACCACGGACGGTCACAACGTTTACCTGACCGCCGTTGACCTCGCTTTCGGAATCGATATTGACTACGCGATGTTGGTCAAGCTCTATGGCCCCGACCCACGCGAAAAAGAAGCTCGCTACAGTCCCGCGCAATGCATCGGCGCGATTCCTACCGTGATTACTGGCCGTCCAGAGCGAAAGCACATTTCCACGAGCTACGTTGAGCGCCAGAATCTTTCCATGCGGATGCACATGCGCCGATTTACGCGCCTGACCAATGCGTTTTCCAAGAAAGTTGAGAACCACGCGCACGCGCTGGCGATTTATTTTATGTACTACAACTTCGGGCGCATTCACCAAACCCTCCGAATCACTCCCGCGATGGCCGCTGGAATCAGTGACCATGTTTGGGAACTCCGCGAGATCGTTGAACTCGCGCGAACGACACAGGCCAAAGTGGCCTGATTTCAAACTGACCCACTGCCTCGCCATAATGCCAATTGACTTTCGCTTTTTCTTTGCCTATGCTTTGCGGCGCTCGAACGGACTCTAATGCACATGGTTGGACGTGAATTATGGAGGAGCGAAATGGAGCATAAGACGTTTTTCCTGGACCGATGGAAGAAAGAGGAGAAGGCGACGCGCAAGGTGATCAGCCGCATTCCGCAAGATAAGGCGGAATACAAGCCAGAGCCGAAGTCGCGGACGGCGAGAGAACTCGCTTGGTTGATCGCGTATGAGGAGGCGGGGCTAGCAGAAGGGCTGGAAAAGGGCGTGTTCAACTGGGTGGAGAAGCCGGCGCCCGCAACGATTGCGGAAGTTGTCGCGTTTTATGAGAAAGGCCACGACGCGCTAACGAAGCGGATGGAGGCGATTCCCGCCGGCAAGTGGGAGGAAAAGATGCCGTTCCTTTTTGGTGGGCAGGAATTCATGCGCGAGCCGGGCTACGACATGGCGTGGGGATTCCTGCTGGACCAGATTCACCACCGCGGGCAGCTTTCGACGTATTTGAGGCCGATGGGCGCGAAGGTCCCGGCGATTTATGGGCCGAGCGCGGATGAGCAGATGTGAACGAGGGGAAATAAAGGAAGTCGAGGAGGGTCAGGAGGTAAAGGAAAAAGCTTGCGCCGCGCAGGGCGTCGAGTCGCTGAATACGGTGGGGAAACAGCAGAGCTGCAGCCGCGCGCAGCACGTCCGGGCAGCACATCACGCTGTGTGGGAGCGGCAGCGGCTTGTACACAGCGCGTTGTTCCGTCGCGCTAGCTGACGGCCAGTTCGCCGCGCAAAGCCGCTAGCATGCGCGGATCGGCTTGCACATTTCGGACATATGGATCGTCCGTGTTCGCAGTGCTGAGCCACTTCGGGTTCACCGTTGCGCCAGCCTTGACGAGGGCCGCGATTACCTCGTGATATTTGCCGCGCTTGGGCGCTCCGCTCCAACCATAGATTGCCCATGAAAGCGGCGTGCCGCTCCACACTTTTTCTCTCAGATCCAGGGGCGCTTTCCGGTCGAGCAGCAACTTGACCACATCGAGGTGTCCGCCGAGCGCAGCATAGTGAAGGCCGGTCTGGTCATCGCCGCTGCTGCCGGCGATGTCTATTCCACGATCGAGAAGAAACTTTGCTACCTCGGCGCTCCCATAGCCGCAAGCGTACCGAAACGCTTCGTTGGTTCGTTCGGGTGAAGCATCCTTTTGCGGATTCCCATTTTCATCGAAAAAGGTCTTCACGACAGCGAGCTTTCCGAGTCCCGCCGCTTCAACCAAGCCGAGACGCGCGCCGCGTTCGGCAAAATATTGCGCCGCTTCTGGGCAGCCGTTGGCGAGGCAGCCCATCACCGGGCTGTAATTGTTTCCGGTGCTGCCGGGCTTATTGATTTCCGCACCGCGATCGATCAGCAATTGCATCAGTTCAATTTGCACTCCGGCAATGCGAGGGTGAGCACTGGTGGCAACAAGCCCGAGCGTGTCGCAGCCGCCGCCGTAGACGTCTGCTTCGGCGTGAATATCGGCGCCTGAATCGAGCAGGAGTTTCGTGATCGCCACGATGTTTTTCGGCGTGATCTGGCGGTAGCTTTCCACGCCATTCGCGGACACGTAATGAAGCAATGTCGAACGATGTTCGCGCGAGGATTTCGCGCGAATGAGTCTGGGGTTTTGTTTCAGCAAACGCTTCAGCGTGGCCTCGTCGCCCGCAACGATGGCTTCAGCGGCGGTCTCGTACGCTGCGGTGAGCGACGTCTTGTGCGCCAGCGCGTCGAGATGGGCGGAGAATTCCGGCCAATTCAAGAAGCCGTGGGAGCGCGCCAAGACAAACTGCGCCTCGGCCAGAGAACACTCGCGGCGCGCGCGTTCCGGTTCCTTCAACTTTTTGCGGGCAAACACTGTGACGTCTTCTTGATGGCCGAGAATCCAATCGCGCTCTGCCGGTTTCAAGTTGCGAGGCTGCGCCTTAACTAACGATTCGAGCCAGCGTTTTGTCCAAGCGCTAATCGCCACATCATCTGCGGACTTACACGCCTTAACGAGATCCTTCGCCAGCTTCTTGTAATGAGTGAGATTGGGCCGTGCGGGAAGAGGGAGAGCGTCCTGCGGATTCGGAAACATACGAATCTCCTTTCATTCGTGCCCGCATCTGCGAGCAGGCCTGGCGTCCGCCTGGTTCAGGCTGAAAGAAGGTTCGCGACCTTCAATTTCGATTCTAAGGTGGGCACGGCCCTTTCCGCGGACTGGATGCGCCCTTCGCGCTGGAGAAAAGATATCGCTGGGAGAGAAAGGAAGTCAATTGGAGCAACGATGTGGAGGAAATAGCGGAGAGCAACGGGGTAAAGGACGGACTGCGGCAACTGGGCGACTGGCTCTTCAAAAATAAAACGGGGCTGACGATGAACGCCAGCCCCACTCTCGGTCTTTCGCAAATAGCTAGTGTGCGGCGCCTGCTTTGCGGATATAGACGCTGCCCTGGAAATTGGTGAACTGATATTCGGGGCCGCCGCCATTAATGGTGCCGTGGACGGCGCGATCGATCCGCACGCGGTATTTGCCGCCGTTCTTAGAGCTGTCTTCCACGACGGTCTGCGGCGCGCCATTCTGCAGCGCTACATCAAAATCGCTGTAGACATTTCCCTGGTCGCACTTGATGGTCACGTTGGCCTTAAAGTCCGCCGGAAACGTCACGTCAATCTTTCCGTTCAGCGAACTGAACGCCATGGGCTTGCCGTTGACGCGAGAAAAGCTGGCGATCAAGTGTCCGTTGAGCGCGTGCGCCACCGCGCTGCCTGAAACATTGTTCAGATCGATGTGGCCATTCACGTTGTTGATGTCGAATTCTCCGTCTACGCCTTCAATGACGATGTTACCGCCGTTCACCGCCTGCAGATGAAGATTGGCCTGGCGCGGAGTGGTGATGGTCACGTCGATGTCGCGCGCATAGGATTCGGTGCTGATGCGTACCTGATTGTTTTCCTGCTCGACGGTGAGCCCAGTCGAGGAGATCGGCACGCGGTGCATGCCTTGCGAATCGTCGCCGCGCTCGCGCCGGCTGCCGCGGACGAGAGCCTCGACGACAACTTCTTTTGTATTATCGCCTGCCTTTACAGTAATGCCGCCATTGACGAGACTGATGTGAATCGTGGCAGGGCGCGACGGATCCGAGAGCGGAACCGAGATGCGGTCCGGGGTCTGCTGCGCGTGAAGCGATTGCGCGGCGAAGATGGAGCTTGCGGCAAGCAGCGCCGCGATGGCGTGGCGCGAGTAGCGCGACTTCCGTTCGTTATTCATGGTTCTCCAGGATGCGAATGTTGCCATTGAGATTTTCCGCGCTGATTTCAGGACCGCCCGAACCGACACGCGCGCCGGAGGAGCGGTCAGCCCGGAAGATCACCCGCGTTCCCTCGCGCTCTTCCTTTACCATGCGCACGGGGAGCGAGGTCATTTCGTAATCGGTATAGATTCCGCCGTTCATCGTTTTGAAGCGGAAGTCGGCGGACAAATTCTTTGTGAAGTAAAGCTCGATATTTCCGTTCACGGTGTTGAAAATGGAATTTTCGCGAGGATTTTCGGCGAAGGAGGCCTTCACGCCGCCATTCACCGTGGAGGCTCGGCCCGATCCCGAGACCCTGGCCAATTCCACGGGCCCGTTGACGTTCCGCACCGAAAAGTGGCCGGAAACATTTTCCATGCGGACGTGGCCGGACATGACGGTCCTCACATCAACATCAATCGCGCGCGGCACCTGAATCTGAAAATCCATCTTCACGTTGTAGCCTTCGCGATCGCAGCCATTGCAGCCGCCACAGCCGTTGCCACATCCGCCGCAACCGTTACCGCCGCAACCGCCGCCACAGCCATTGCGATAATTTCCGCAGCGGAAAGGACCGTTGACGTAAAGCGTGAGCGAATCGGCCTGCTGGTTTACGTCGAGCGTAACTTCTTTCTTGGCGCGATCGAGCTTCTGCTGCGTTTCGGCTTGATTGGTGCGCGTCACGACAACTTGAATCTCGTTGGAATTGGTGCCGGTGACTTCGATGGATCCCCAAACGTTATCCACTTCGAGCGACTTCTGCGCCGCGGTGAGCGTATACGTCTTGCGAATCGTTTCCTGATCGTGCAGCGCGTAGTAGTCATCGTCGTCGTGGGGCTTCGCGCCGCGCGCGAGGCGCGGAGCGAGTGCTGCAGCAGCCGCGAGCGCGATCGTAACGGCCAGAAAGTGTTTGCGTTGCATCGCTCGGCTCCTCACTGGAATTTCGCCAGCGCCCATTCGGCGCGCTCTTTCACGGCCGGGTTCACGTTCGGTTCCTGCCGCACTTTCTGAATCTGATCCACGGCGGCGCGATCCTTCAGCTCGACCAGCTGATCGATCAGGGCGACCTGCACCAGTGGCGATTGCTGCGGCTGGAGCGCATCAATAAGTCCCTGGCGAATTTGGGGCTGCTGCGCACTTGTGCGGCTGAGGGCATTCAACGCGGCGATACGCACATCGACGCTGGAATCGCTGTGCAGAGTTCGCAGAAGCGCCCCGACAATTTTCGGATCGAGCTGCGAGTCCTGGCTGGTATAAGAGACGCCCTGCAGCCGTTCGCTCGCCGATTGCTGCTGCAGCATCGAGAGAATCATCAGCTGGCGCATGTTGTTCAGCTGGTCCTGCATGGAAGCGATTGGCGCATTCGGATTCGCGGTGGTTCCGTTTTCCGCAGGGGTTCGCGCGCCGTTACGTCCTGCGAAGTACCCGATCGCAAGAAGCAGCGCGGCAAAACCCACAGCCATCGGCGCGAACCGCGCCCAATCGATCCCGAACCAGGCAAATTTTCGCAGACGCACGGGGACGAGCTTTGCAGACGGCGCTTCACGGTAGGCGCGAATGATTCCTTCGACGCGCGCGCGAAGCACCGGGCTCGGTTGCTCTTCAGGCAAAAGGCCGAGCGTGTTCCAAAGCGCGACGGTCTCATCGCACGCCGCGCAGTGAGCAAAATGCTCCTCGAGCTGTGCCGCCTCGTCGTGCGAAAGCGAGCCCTGCAAATAATCGGGCGTTAGCTGTGTTGCTCGTTCACAATTCATTGCTGACTCCCATGGGCGGAATCATTCCGGGCGATCGTCTGGCCGCAGAGGTTTTCAACCCATTAAAAATCTGTTTCAAATCCTGCAGTGCGCGGTAGACGCGCGTTTTCACGGTACCCACCTCGCAGCCGAGCAGTTTGGCGATTTCTTCGTACTTCATGTCCTGAAAGCGGCTCAGCACCAAAACTTCGCGCTTGTCCTCCGAGAGCTGCAGAAGCGCGCGATGGAGCAAATCCGATTCCTGCTGCTGCTGCGCGGCATCGGCGGGCACAACGGCTGGCGACATGTGCGGCTCCCAGGTGGTTTCGGGACGTTGCTTGCGGAAGTGGTCGATGCGTGCGTTGCGCGCGATCGTGTATATCCACGCGCGGAACGGCGTGCCGGGCTCGTAGCTCTGGCGATACTTCAGCAAGCGCAAGAAAACTTCCTGAACGAGGTCTTCGCTGAGCGTCCGGTTTCCGGTTAGCTTCGCGTAGAAATTCAGCAGCGGCTTTTCGTAGCGGTCGAAAAGCATGCTCATCGTCTCCGGTCTGCCATTGCGCACTTCAAGCATCAGGTCCTCGTCGGACGCCCAATTCGTGTTTGCGGGTTCCACGCGGCTCTCACCGCCCTCTTCCAAAGATGAATACCGAGCTTGAGGCAAAAGGTTACACGAATCTGGAACGCGGGGTGCAGGGCGAGCTGGCCGAAAGTGCCTGCGCAACCTTGGCTTACCGGAGGCGCATCCGTAGCTGCAAAGGGCAACGGGATGGGCGCAATTCTTTGGGCGATCGCGATGCTCGCCGCACAGCCGCAGGGGCCACCGGCAGGCGATGATCAGGCGAAGAGGCGGGTGACTGCCTCTTCAGGAGCTGACTCGCTGCAAGGCGCGATTGTGGAGCTCGTCGCAATCGCGGGAAATCGCCGGGTCCGCTCTGATGCAATTCGCGCGCAGATTGAGTCGCGCACCGGCGCACGGCTCGATCGCGACCAGATTGAGCGCGACGTTCGGAAGCTCGCTCGTAGTGGCTGGTTTGACGACGTCGGCGCGCGGCTCAAACCATTACGGGAACGCGAGACCAACGGTGATACACCGGTAATGCTCGAATTCGACGTACGCGAGCGGCCTTGGTTGACGGCGATCACGTTTGGCGGCGCGCGTGAAATAGACGAACAGCGGGCCAAGGATGTGCTCGCGAAAAAGAAAATCGAACTCAAAATTGGCGCTCCGCTCGACCGCTTTGCCGTATGGCGGGCGACGCTAGCTTTGAAGGAAGACTTTCAGGCGCACGGCTACACAGACGCAGATGTACGGGCGGTCATCGAGCGATCTACGGCGGAAAGCTCAGCCATTTTGAGGTTTGAGGTTGCCCCGGGCGAAAAGACATCGGTTGGGCGGGTGAAATTCACCGGCAACCGCGCATTCTCAGAAAAAAAACTGCGCGGCGAGATGCAAATCGACCCATCTTCACAATTTGCGGCGCTGCGTGGGAAGACTTTCTACTCTGAGGCGACCTTACGCTTAGACTTGGAGCGGCTTGGACAGTTCTACCGCGATCATGGCTATCCCGAAGCAACAATGGCCGAACCGCTGGTTGAGACACGCCTGGTTCGCAAGCGCGGAATGTTCTCATTTAGGAGTAAGGCTGCTTCGCAAATTGAAATCACGATCCCGATCGACGAAGGTGCGCGGTTTGTTTTTGCAGCGCCGCACATCCGCGATGAAGGCAGCGATGCCGCAGTTACTGAAAATCTCTCCCGCTACGCAGGCACCAGAGTTGTAGCCGGTGCGCCGTACTCCGAAAGTGCCTTGATGAAAGTGCGCGGCGTGCTCGCTGCGGGCACAGCTGCCCCGCGCGAAAAAGACAAAGTTCCTCGGGAAGTCCACCTGGACGTGGATCTGAGTCGCGAAGCGGCCCTCGCATCGCCCGAGTATGTAATCTCGCCGCGAAAAGCTTACATTCTGCGGACCCTGGAGTTCACCGGCCAACGCAAATTTACCGACCGCTATTACCGCCGCCATATTCCACTCATCGAAGGAGAAACCTTCGATCCACGGAAGCTGCAAGCGGGCCTGGCGAGGTTGGCGCGCACGGGTTACATCAAGCCGGTGAAGCCCGAGGATGTACGCGCGAAATATGACGAGCGGCGCGGCACGGTGGACGTCACAATTCATGTGAGCGAAATCGGCCAGCAGAAATTTTCGCTCATCGGCGGCCAGAGCAATCTCGGAAGCACCGCCGGTATCGCCTACAGCGTATTCAATCTTCTCGGCGGCGAAGAGCTGATCGATTCGCAGCTCGAAGGTGGCCCCGACCTCTTACGCGTAGCACTCACGCTGAGCGAAGAAAGCGTGTTCGGCACGCGCGCCTCGCTCGCGATGAGCGTGTTCAATTATTTCGTGCGGCCTAATCTGACCTCGCTCGCGGGCGATGCGCATTTTCTGAAGACGCACACATCCGGATTCGGCGCCGGATGGGGATACCCGGTTGCGGAGAATCAGTCGTTGATCGTGAACTACACGGATGCCCACGCCGCGAGCCGCTATTCTCTCGACCTGCCACCAAGCCTCACGGGAGTCGCGAGCGGCGAAATCGGCTCGCAGACAAACTCGGTAAGCCATTCCATCGGCGCGACCTGGGACGCTCGCGAAGGCGCGCAGCACTGGCAGACGGGCGCGTCAGTAGCAGGCGGCGCGCTGGGCGGAACCGCAAATCTGTTGCGCGCAAATGTGGAATACGACGTGCACGCTCCAGATCCATTTTCGCGCGGGCGGAATTCCTGGGCGATTCGCGGCTATGGCGGAGCCGTGGGAAGCTTCGCGGGAGATTTGCTCTATCCGGAGCGCGCGTTCGCTGGGCCGGAGTTGTTGCGCGGATTTCGCTCCGGCGAAATTGCGCCTTACGCGCAGATCACCTCCACAGACGCGCTCGGAAACAGTTCGGCGCAAGCCGTATCCACGGGGGCGAACCTGATCGACGCAATGAATATTGAATATCGGGTGCCGCTCACCGCGCGTTTTTCCGTTGCGGGTTTTCTCGATTCGGGCAACGGATGGCTGCTCCCGAACTGGTTGGGCCCCGACAGACCGGCGCTTCTCGCGGGGACAAATGGACTGCTGCGTGCGTCAGCGGGATTCGAAGTGCAGTGGCGAGCGCCCATCATCGAGCAGACCGTGAACGTCAGTCTTTCGGCCAACATTCGTCGTCTCGCGAAGACTTTCTTGTTATCCGACGGAACTTTTTTCCGCGCGCCTGACCGGCGATTTGCGCTGGGATGGGCGCTCGGCCCGCGATTTTAGGGCGAGCCGTTACGTAATTTCCGCGATCACCAGCGACATATCGTCGGCGGGCGGCCCGTTGCGATACGCGGCGATGCGTTCGAGGATTTGCTGTTTCATCGTCGCAAGCGGCTGCTGCGTGGCGGCTTCGACGATCTTCACCAGACCCGGAACGCCCAGCATTTCACCCGCGGCGTTGAAATTTTCAGAAAAGCCGTCGGTATAAAGAACGAGGCGATCGCCTTTCGTGAGCGGCACCGTCAGCGTGGACTCTGCTGGCACGGCGTCGGGAAAGAGGCCCAGCACCATCGAGCGCGATTCGAGCATCCGCGCTCTCCCGCCGCGCAAAAAAATTGTGGGCGGGTGGCCGGCTCCGGCAAATTCCATCGAGCGCGCTCCGCGGGCGATCCGCGCCGCAGCGCCCGTGAAGTACATCACCGAGTTTTCGAGGCTATTCAGAACGAAGCGGTTCAAATGTTCGAACGCCGGCTCGAGTGGAATTTCCTGCTCAAAGAGCGCCACACATTCGGAATAGATTCGATTGGCCACCAACGCGGAGCCGATACCGTGGCCAGACACATCGCACACAAAGAGATTGAGGCTCGCATCGCCCGGAGAAACCAGCCCGAAATCGCCTCCAATCGTGCGCGCCGCGTGGTAGTAAGTTTCGACCGCGACGCCGTCCCACCGCAGGCTGCGCGGCGCCAGGCTTCGCTGGATTCGCGCGGCGAGTTCGAGATCATCATCAATCTGCCTCTGGCGGTCTTCAAGGCGCGAGTTCGACTCCTGCAATTGAAGTTCGGCACGCTTTTGCTGCGAAATGTCCGTGACAGTGACGAGCGCGAAGATCCGGCCGTCGGGGTCTTCCATTTCGCGCGAGGTGATCACGACCGGCACCTTCGTGCCATTTGTGTGCGGCAGATAAAACTCGAATTGATTGCGCCCGCGCTCTCGGGTCTCTTCGATATACCGGTTCAGCGCCAGCGCGTCCGCGGGCGGATAGAGCTGATCAACCGATTTACCGACGAGATCACCGATGCCGGCTCCGACCATTTCCATAAAAAGTGCGTTGACGAAAATAATCCGGCGGCAATCATCGCCGATCAGAACACCCTGATTGATCGTTTCGAGAATGCCCGTGATGCCCTCGAGCCATTCAATTTGGGTGTGATCCATGGAAGATGAAGACCTTGCGCCGGCCGCACTCATTTCAACCGTGGGCGCGAAATCTATTGTGAGGGCTTATCGCGTGGAATGCGAGGCGAAATAGGAATCCAACCCGGCTTGCAATTGCGCCGCAGCTTGCCTCACGTTGCGATCGAGCGCCGCGACGACGGCCGTGACGTCTTTGCCGTCCACCGGTTCGTCGTGGCTGTAGTGCTGCGTCCAGACAACTTGGCTCGCCTTGATATCGCGCAATTCGAAATCGAGCGTGACGCGCGCAGCCATCGGCGCGCCAGTGATTTCCTTGAAATCGTAGAGGTGGCCGTGCAGCACGAAATCACCGCGCGATGCGCTCGTCAATTGCGAAACGCTCCGAAATTTTCCGGAGGCGCGAATGTCTCGCAACAAGTATTCCTCGATCATCTCCGTCGGCGGCGCCACCCACTGATGAAATTCGTACGTGCCCATCTGCTCCGCATTGGCGGCAAACACGAGATGATCTTCACGGTAGAGATGCGAAGCCGAAATCGGTCCGATGAGCAGGCTCACAGGAATTGGGTCAGCGTTCGCCGCCGGCGCCGCATTAGGGACGGAGAGCTGGTAATACTTTGTCGCAGGAACCGAGCCGCATCCCCACAAAAACGCGCCGGCAGCAGCGATGCAGATGATTCGGGCAAACGCGCGTTTCATCGGGAGCCTCCGGGCTTGTGTTCTGGTGAACTGCTTGACCGCAACAACAGGTACGGGCGCTGCTTAATTTTTTCCGTGAACTCCTTGAGATTTTCGCTGGCGTGCCGGAAGTTTTCGAGCAATTCGTCGATGTTATCGGAGTTGACATCCAGCGTCTGGTTCAGCTGTCCCGTTAAGTCGTTCACGCTCGCGAGCGATTGACGCAGCTGAAGCACAGCCTGATGTATGTCGGGCCGGTTCTCGCCTATCAGCTGATCGATATGATCGAGTGTCTGGTTCGCCTGCGCCGCCGTCTTGCGGAGGTCGTCAACCACCGGATCGAGCTTCGCGCTTACTTTATTAATGTTGTCGAGTGTCGAGCGCAGCTGTGGGCGATTTTCTTCGATCATGCCGCGCGTGCTGGCGATTGTCGCGCTGATGTTCGCGCGATTTTCGGTGTTGAGCAGGTCATTCACGCGATCGATCGTGCTCTTCAGCTCAGTCCCTCGATCGTTCAGGGTCTTCAGGAGCTCTTGCGCCTGCGGAGCGATGGCGTTGATTTTCTCCGTAAGCGCGTTGAAATCGATGTACTCGACCGAAGGAAGCGTGGAATCGTCTGCGGCGAGTCCCGCTTGTGGACTCCCGGGAAAAATTTCGAGGTGATTATCGCCGAGCAGGCTCACGCTCATGATCTTCACCTTGCTGTCCGTGCGCACCGGCGAATCATTCTGCACGCTGAAGGTGATATCGATCATCGCCGGGTTTCGCGAATCGATCTCCAGCTTTTCCACGCGGCCGATTCTCGGCCCGCCGGAGTAACGCACGGCGGCGCCGGGTTCGAGCCCGCCAGCGAATGGAAATTGCGCGTGATACGTCTTCAGCTGGCGGCCGAACACGCCGCTCATCGCAAAAACTGTCGCGATCAGCAACGCCGCCGCGATCAGCACAAAAATTCCCACCAATGCCTGCTGCGTCTTCGAGCCCATAACGCCTTCTTCCGCCGCGCTACCGCGCCTCGCGGCTCGGTCCTTCCGTCAACATCTGAAGATAATCCATCTCGTTCGATACTTCCGGCTCCGCCACGCGATCGAGAAACTGGCGGACGCGCGGCTGCGTGCTCGCGCGCATCTCCGCGACCGTACCATTGGCGACGATATTCCCTTTGTCGATCAAGATCATGCGGTCGGCGATGAGAAATGCGCTCGCTAGCTCGTGCGTAACCACAATGATCGTCATTCCAAACGCGCGCTTCAACTGCAGAATCAGGTTATCGATCCCCGCGGCGATGATCGGATCGAGCCCCGCCGACGGCTCGTCGAAAAATAACATTTCCGGGTCCATGGCCAGCGCCCGCGCAACCGCAGCGCGCTTTTTCATTCCGCCGCTGAGTTCAGACGGCATGTAGTTTTCGAATCCGGTGAGGCCCACCTGGTCGAGCTTCATGCGTAGCATGATTTCGATGGTCGGATCTTCCAGCTTCGTGTGCTCGCGCAGCGGTAGCGCGACGTTTTCTCCTACCGTCATCGAACCAAACAGCGCGCCGCCCTGGAACGACATCCCAATCTTCTTGCGAATTTCGTCCATTTCGCTGCGCGAGATCGCCGCGATATTTTTTCCCTTGATCCAGATCTCACCCGAGCTCGGCTTTTCCAATCCCACGAGCGTGCGCAGCAGAGTGCTCTTTCCGGAGCCGGAACCGCCAAGAATGACGACGGTCTCGCCGCGCATCACTTCAAAGCTCACGCCGTGCAGGATTTCGCGCTCGCCATAGCTCACCCGGAGGTCGCGCACAGAGATCATCGTGGCGGATTCTTCCGCGTTTTCAATGATCGCCTTTTTGCGCGCTCCGAACGTCATTTCCCTTCACCCAAAAAGAAAAACAGCGCGGTGAATACCAGGTCCACGGCTATCACCATGAAGATCGAAATTACTACCGCTCGCGTGGTGGAATGCCCCACCTCTTCCGCTCCCGCGGTCGTCGCAAATCCTTCGCGGCAGCCAACCGCGGTGATCGTGATGCCGAACATTACGCTCTTGATCAGGCCGGTGAAAATATCGCGACGGCTGAGCGAATCGAGCGACGCTTGCAAGTAACCACGCCAAGTGAAGTCTGCTTGAGCGACCCCAAACACCGCGCCGCCGAAAATCCCCATCGCGTTGGCCCAGATCGTCAGGCAAGGCATCATGATGATCATAGCGAGAAACTTCGGCGCGACAAGAAATCGCACCGGCTCGATGGCCATGGTATCGAGCGCGTCGATTTCCTCGGTCACACGCATGGTGCCGATCTCTGCGGCGAAGGCCGATCCCGAACGGCCAATGACGAGAATCGCCGTGATCAGCGGGCCCAACTCACGCGTCACGCCAAGCGCGACGGCGCTCGCCACATAACTGATCGCTCCGAGCTTCCGTAGCTCGTACGCGCCTTGCAACGCAAGAATCACACCGATGAAAAAAGTAATCAGCGAGAGAATCGGCAGCGCGCGGACGCCGATTTCCATCGCCTGCGCGATCGCACGCTGGAACCGCACGGGCTTCCCACGAAATGGACCGACGAGAGTGAGATACGCCGCTCGCCCGCCGATCCACGCCAGCTCACCGACGTAGGCCAGCCCGCCGGTGACCGTCCCGCCGACTTGTTCCGCAAACTCCATCCTGGAGAACCCGCCGCTCTAACTCGCCGCGGCCGAAGATCGCTGTAGCGCCTGCTCTTCGCTATCGCAAACGTCGAACACCTGCAGCAGGCGCGAAATTTGTAAAACTTCCCTTGCTCCCGGCGTCAGCCCAAACAAAATGAATTTCGCGCCAGTTTCGCGCGATGCCTTCAGCCCCTCGACCAGCGACGCGATACCAGAGCTATCGATGTATTTCACGTCCTGAAGATTCACAAGGACGCGCGGCGTGCGGTTATCGCGCATTTCGCGCAAGAAAGCCTTGCGTACTTCCGGCGAATTCGAGAGGTCGATGTTGCCGGAAATGTCGAAAATGGTTGTGCTATCGAGCTGACGCGCCGAAATCTTCACGGTCGGGTCTCCTTCGTACGGCTGGAATTTGTGGCTTCGGACGGCAAGTATTTCAGCAGGCGAAGCCGGTTTTTTCGCGAGACGCGGCGGTATTCGATCGAGTCGACACCGTGGCGGATCAAGTGCATCCCCAGCCCGCCGGGGCGGATTTCGTCGAGCGGCCGCCCGCAAAGCTTCTCTTCCTCGGCCGCCACGCCGCGGTCTTCAAGAACAATCTCAAGGCACTCGCGTGGTTTGGAGTGGTTTGCACACCGTACGCGGTAACAGGTGATTTCGATCGGGCGGTTTGGCTTCCCGCGGTAGGCGTGGCGAATAATGTTGGCCACGGCTTCATCCACCGCGCGGGTTACGTCCCTGGACTGCACATCGGAAAAGCCGATCGTCTCGGCGAGCTGTTCCACCGCTCCGCGCACGACGCAGAGCACTTCCGGGTTGCTCCCCAGCTCGAGCCGTAGAAGAAAATCGCGCCGATTCAAAATTCTTTCCTCCGCATCTGCGGCCCGTCCGTCGTGCAAAGACAGCACGGCGGCGCGGCAGGCAGATCGATGTGAGTCCGAGCGAGGGATTCTGCGAGAGGCATAAAACCACAACCTGAGTTACCGCGCAATACTGGGAGGCATGGGACGCCCACGCTGTTTCAGCCGGACTATGGGCGGGCAGCGGTTGTGGCAAAGAAGTGTCCGAACAGGTAGTCGCGCAACTCGGAATCGAAGCGGCGCGTGTTCTTGTCTTTATCGACCGCGTCGGTATTGAAATTCACCAGGTATGCCGTCCGCGATTCCGGCTGAAAGTAGAAATGGCTGATGAATCCGTTCTGGCCGCCGCTGTGTCCGATAAAGCGCCGGCCGTTCTCATCGCGAACGAAAAAGCATAGCCCGATCGAATCGTGCTGATCGGGGCCGTTTCCAAATTGCGCGTCTGCAGCGGCCGGGCCGATTTTCAGCTGCGGCTTGAACATTTCTTCGAGCGATGAGCGGGGCAGCACCTGGTCGTATATTTCACTCTTCGCCGGGTCGCCCAGCAGGAAGCGCAGGTACTTTTCCATGTCCGTGAAGGGCGAATTCAGGCCGCCGTTTGAAACTGTGATGCCCGTGTCGAAATCAAAAGGCATCTTCTCAAGCTTGCCTTCCGAAATCGTGAAGCTTTCCGAGCGGTACTTCAGCAGCGTGTAGGGCGCCTTGTCGAAATACGTCCGGTACATTTCCAGAGGCTTCAAAATATTTTTGTCGATGTAGACTTCGAAATCGTCGCCGCTGAGCCGTTCGATGATCTGCCCAAGGAACACGTAGCCCAAGTTCGAATAGCTGTATCTGCTCCCCGGCGGGAATTCCACCTCTGTGTACGGCAGCATCGCGACGATTTGCGACCACTTGGTGGGCTCAAAGGGGTGCCATGGCTTGTCGCCGCCCCACGGCCACGTCGGCGAACGGAACCCTGCGCTGTGCGTCAGCAAATGCCGGATGGTGATCGCCTCCACCGGCCCAAATGGATCGTGCACCGCCGCAATTTCCGGCACATATTTCACGACGGGATCGTCGAGTTTCAGCTTGCCGCGATCGCGAAGCTGCATGATCGCAATGGCGTTGAAAGTCTTCGTGATGGAAGCCCAATGAAAATTTGTGTCGGCATCCACCGGTTGCTTCGCTTCCAGCCGCGCGTAGCCGTAGGAATCGCGCAACGCCGGCTCGTTCGCGCGAACCAAAAGCAGGTTGCTGCCGACGATCCCGTTCTGCTTCAGTCCCGCTTCATAGAAGCCTTTGATTTCGGCGGGAATCGTGCCGGCATTTTGTGCGGCAGCGATCGTGATCGCGCCAAGCGCGGCCGCAATGCAAAACGAAAGCTTGATGGTTCGGCTTTTCAAATTGAATTTCCAAACTGGTGGTTCCGCGATGCTAGCACGTTTGCACAAATCCGCGGACTTGCCCGCCGCGCCGCCTGCGGCTAAAATCCTTTTCTCACCTCTTTGCGGAAGTGGCGGAACTGGCAGACGCACCATCTTGAGGGGGTGGCGCCGTGAGGCGTGAGGGTTCGAATCCCTCCTTCCGCACCATTCAGCGTCGCGAATATCGCTAAATTTAGTTAGTCCGAATTTCGTTGTTGTGACGCTGGCCACATTACATTTTTTGTTTTCAGCGATGTGTGTTCCGTACGGCATCAAGGCGCAAAACGGAAATGTTCGCGACGCCGAAAGCTTACGGGTCCACAGACAGGGCGTTGCTTGCGTCGAGCGTGATGGAATTCGCGCCGGACTTCAGGTCAACCTTCAAATCCCAAAACAGTTTTTTTCCTCCCGATGTCACGTCCATGGTGAGGTAGTACGTACCGGGCTGAAGATTCGAAAAGCTCGTCGGAGTGCTGGGAAACGTGACCACATAGCCGGCGATGTGCGGGATGACTGCGCTCATGGCTTTAGCGCAGTTCGGGTCGTTGGGCTTGCAGGCGGCGTAGGTTTTCAGCAGCGAAGAGCCGGCCGTAGGCTGAAATCCCGACGCTTGCACCAGCGATTGCACGCTCTGATTGAGCAACATGATCGCTGAACCACCGGGACTCGCCAGCGGAGCTTTCAAATTCAGAATGGCGTTGCCGGCGACCGCGGCAGGAAATGTGGGACTGCTAACCGGCCCGGTGCCGCGAAGTTTAAGTTGCCCGACCTGGCACGTGTTCGATGCGGGCTGGAACACGAGATTGCCGTCGTCATCTTCGTTCCCGAACATCGTTTTGCCATTCACGGTGACGGAGCCCGAACCCGTGAGCGAGCCATCGGAATTCAGGGTGAACAGGTCTGGCTTAGGCGAATCTTTAATATCGACGACAACTTGCGATCCTGTGCTTTGGACAGAGTAGTCATGCGGAGCCACGGCGACGCCGCAGATAAAAACGGCCGTCTCGGGATAGAACTTGATGCCAAATCCGTTGGCGGCATCGAATTCGCCACTCATGCGCACGCCGGGAGGGGTGGGCTTGGTGTCATCGCCGCCGGTGAAGAGGCTAAGGACGGTCGATGCGGCGCCGCCGCTGGCTGCCGGCGAAGGGCTGAGAACGCCCGCGTTGCAGCTTTGGGTGGAAGGACCGTAAACCGGAACCGACTGCGTGTAAGAGTTGATCGGCGCGTTTCCCCTGTACTCGGTGACCTTTTGCTGCTGATAACCGGTGATAATCGAACCGTTGAGCTTGATCGCACCGGGCCCGGCGAACTTTCCGTCCGGGCGCGCAGTGAACACGAGCGGCTGGGGCGTGGTCTGCACCGTGACGCTTTCGCCCGAATTCGAGATCGAGAGGCTGTATGGATAAGGGTAAGGAACTAGCGTGCCGCAGTTCGCGACCGTGGCGCCGCTATCGCCGAAGGTCACGCTGAGATTGCCGACGGCGGAGAAAATGCCGCTGATGTACGGGCCCGGCTTGGCCGGCGCGCTCATTTTCGCTACAACCCCCACTAGAGAGCCCATTCCGCCGGAACCCGCGACCTGATTGGCCATGTCGTTGAAGCCCTTCGTCAGCGTCGTGCCAAGGCATTGCGACTGGCTTCGGCCCGCCGCGGCGCAAATGGCAAGACTGCGCTGATCTTCAGTCATCGCGCGGGGCATGCTGGCCAGCGTTTGATGCAGCTGATTTTGTGCCTTGAGCGCCTCTGCTTTCGCGTTTGCCTGATCGATCTGCGCTTTAGTCGGCTGACCGGTGGCTTGCGCGTGGAGATCCGCGTACTGCTGCTGCGAAAGGCCAACAGCTTTGGCGTACTCATCTGCGAATGTGGCGTTGAAGGTTTTCGCGATGAGTTCATTCCGGAATTGCGTCGAGATATCGAGGCCCCGCATGGCAGTGAATGGGCCGTATTTCGGATTCGACTGCGCAATTTTGTAGTACGCGGCGTTGTAGCCCGTGCGGAGCTTGTTTTCATCGGGAGTGTACCCGGATTTCAGGATGCGCGGACCGGCCATGTCTTGGACCATCTTGATGAGCTGCTGGAACGCAGCCATTTGGCGGGCCGCAGTTTCGTCAGGGTCGGAGGTTTTCATCGCCTGCGATACCTTGTCCACGGGAGGAAATTCCGCGAGGTAAGGCGGATTCGTGGCCTGAGCAAACAGATAGGTCGCGCCGAACAAGGCAAGGAGAGCCGAGAAGGCTGCAAATGCGGCTTTCAGCCTCACGGATTGTTTCCGTTGGGGAAATTCATGCCGCGCGTGAGCATGCATGTGAACTCTCCTTCAGAATGGCCGGCGATATACGTCGCGGCCAAGCCCGATGATGAAATCCCCGCGACCGTCGAGAGTCTGCGCTTTCGCCGCTGGTCCTGTCCTGACGGAACTCTAAAGAAACCGTGAAGAAAGCTGTCGAAAGTAGCTCTCGAAGTTTTTGGCGGCGGCTTGCCAAGGATCGTCACTCCGCTGATACCTTTTCCCGTTTTCCCTCACTTCCTTGAGGACAAACGTTCTTCGCGCACTCGGCAATGATTTTGTGCCGTTCAGAGAGTGAAAGGAGGACCATCGATGTTTCGGATCTGCGCGAGCTTCATAGCTGTCAGTCTTGCCGCAGTGTTTCCGCTTGTGCCCGTCCGCGGGCCCCTCGAATCCGTCAAAACCATCCGGCTTGAACCGACCGTTATCTCCAATCCGGACAAGGTCAAAGTCGATGGCGCGAGCGCGCTCGTGCAGGACAATTTGCGTGACGCGCTGCGTTCAGCGAACTTTGAAATCGGAGATTCGCGAGTGCGCGCGCACATCGAGCTCAACGAATTCACGGCCGGCAGCACGGCCGAGCGCGTTCTATTCGGCACCTACGGGCTAGGGCGCAGCTACCTGGACTCGCGTTTGGTCATCTCCGACGGCGACAAGCAGCTTGCCAACGTGCGAATTCACGTACGCGGTAATTTCTCGATGAGCGGCTTTGAAGGCGGGAAGACGCAAAGCCGGCAAGCGGAGAACCGCTTTCAGAAGCGCCTGCTTCAAGAATTAAACAAGCTGAAATAGATCAACTCAAACGCTGACCTTGTTCGGTCAAGTGATTTGCAACGATGCCGCTTCAGTGCGGCTGTTGCGGAGGAGGATTATTCGGCAGCTGCGGTTGAGGCTGCGTCGGAGGAGGAGTTGTCGGCTTCGAGCTGGCCGGCTTGGAATAGTTTTCCAACACGGAGTGTCCCGTGCCGACCCGGATATCCTGCCGAACTACAAGGAGCAGCGAAGTGAGCATGAACATCACCGCGCACCATGTGGTTGCCTTGGAAAGAATCGTCGCCGCGCCGCGCGGACCAAACGCAGTTTGCGATCCGGCACCGCCGAAGGCGCCGGCGAGGTCCGCGGCTGAGCCGCTCTGCAGCAGCACAACGATGGCCAGCACGAAGCACACGCAGACATGAAAGATCAGAAGAACGATCGGCACTTTCCATCCGAGCCACAATACGAGAGCACCCACTACAAACGAAAGCGCCCATTTGCCGATCGTTGATGCCTGCATCCCGTTTCCTGCCTTCCAAAACTAAAAATTCACGATCGCAGCGAACGATACCGCCTCGAGGCTTGCACCACCTACGAGTGCGCCATCAATTTCCACCTGCGCCGTCAGCCCGGCGATGTTGTCCGGCTTCACGCTTCCGCCGTAGAGGATCCTCAGCGCAGACGACACCGACGTCCCAAATCGATTGGCCGCTTGCTCGCGCAACGTGCGGTGCGCATCCGCGGCAATTTCAGGCGTGGCTGTCTTCCCCGTGCCGATTGCCCAGACGGGCTCGTAAGCAAGCAGAATACGGGAAAACTCATCAGGGGTCAACGCGCCCAGTCCGCCATCGAATTGCCGGCAGCAGACAGCTTTTGTCTCGTCCCGATTGCGTTGTTCGAGCGTTTCGCCGAGGCAAACAATCGGAATCAGACCTGCGGCAAGCGCGGCCTTCGTCTTCTTTGCGACGGTGTCGTCCGTCTCGCCGAAAAATTGCCTCCGCTCGGAATGGCCGATGATCACGTACCGGCAGCCCGCCTCCAGAATCATTTGCGCCGAGATTTCACCCGTGAAGGCGCCTTGCTTTTCCCAATACATGTCCTGCGCGGAAATGGCGATGTTCGTTCCTGCCGACGCTTCCGCCGCCACTGCGAGCGCCGTAAAGGGCGGCGCCACAACGATGTCGCAGTGAGTCACATTATTCACGAGCGGTTTCAGCGCCGAGAAAAACGCGCGCGTCTGTTCGCGCGTCTTGAACATCTTCCAGTTCCCAGCGATGACTGGTCTACGCATCGTCACGGCTTCTCCGTTAGCGCTTCTACGCCCGGTAACTTCTCTCCGGCAAGAAATTCCAGGGACGCTCCTCCGCCCGTCGAAATATGGCTGATCTTGCCGGAGACCCCTGACTGATGCACCGCCGCGACCGAATCGCCGCCGCCAACAATTGACGTCGCACCTGCTTGTGTAGCTTCCGCAACTGCATGCGCGATCGCCAAAGTTCCCTTCGCAAATTGCGGTATCTCGAACACGCCCATCGGCCCATTCCACACGATCGTCCGCGAGCCCTTCAACGCCGCGCTGAATTCCGCGATCGTTTCGGGGCCGATGTCGAGACCCATCTGATCCGCGGGCGTTTCACCGACTGGAGCGATTCTCGCAGGCGCGTCCGCTTTCACAGCTGCCGCCTCAACATGATCGGTCGGCAGCAGCAGCTTGAAGCATTTGTGTTCAGCTTCGTCCAGTAATTGCCGCGCCAGCCCAATCTTGTCCTCTTCGACCAGTGATTTGCCGATCTCACATTTCTGCGCCTTCAAAAACGTATACGCCATGCCGCCGCCGATGAGCATCGCATCGGCAATTTTCATCAGGTTCTGCACCACTTCAATTTTGTCGGAGACTTTCGCGCCGCCCAGTATTGCGATAAATGGACGCTCGGGATTCGAGAGCGCCTTCCCCAGATAATTCAGCTCGCGCTCCATCAGCAAGCCCGCTGCGGCTTGCCTGACGAATCGCGTGATTCCTACCACCGACGCGTGCGCACGGTGCGCCGAGCCGAACGCATCGCACACAAAGATGCCGTCGCACAACGCCGCAAGCTGCTTCGAGAATTTTTCGTCGTTGGCCTCTTCTTCCGCATGGAAGCGCACGTTTTCCAGCAGCAGCACGCCGCCATTTGCGAGAGAATTGCTCGCTTTCTCCGCCTCCGCGCCAACGCAGTCTCCTGCGAATTGCACGTTCGCGCCGAGCATCTCGCCGAGCTTCGCCGCCACTGGCTCAAGGCTGTATTTCAGGTCGCGCTTCCCTTTCGGCCGGCCCAAATGCGAAGCCAGCACAATGCGCGCACCGCGCTCCCGCGCAAACTGAATCGTTGGCAGCGTCTCGCGTATGCGCGTGTCGTCGGTTACCTGGCGGGGCGAGCCATCGGAAAGCGGCACGTTGAAATCCACGCGAATGAAGACGCGCTTGCCGCCCAACTCGAGATCGCGAATCGAAAGCTTGTTCATCCGGTTTTGTTGTGGGCAGACGGGCGCTACATCCGCGCAGCGAGGAACTTCACTAGGTCGCGGCACCGGCAGGAATAGCCCCACTCGTTGTCGTACCACGCCAGCACTTTCACGCAGTTGTTCGCGACAACTTTTGTGTAGCCTGCGTCCACAATCGAAGAATGCGGATTGCCTTTGAAATCGGCGGAGACGAGCTCTTCTTCGGTATACGCGAGGATTCCCTTCATCGGGCCTTCCGCGGCCGCGCGCAATGCGTCGTTCACGGCATCCACGCTCGTCGCTTTCTGCACCATCACGGTCAAATCCACCACGCTCACGTTCGGCGTCGGCACGCGCATGGCGTATCCGTCAAGCTTCCCTTTCAGCTCCGGAATCACGAGATGCAATGCCTTCGCTGCGCCTGTGGAACTCGGAATCATGTTGATCGCCGCCGCCCTCGCGCGCCGCAGGTCTTTGTGCGGCAAGTCGAGCAGCTTCTGATCGTTTGTATAGGAGTGAATCGTGGTCATTGTGCCGGCAATAATTCCGAATTGATCTTGAATCACGCGAGCGACCGGCGCGAGGCAATTCGTCGTGCAAGAAGCGTTGGAAATGATGTTGTGCTTTGCCGGATCGTACGTCTTCTCGTTCACTCCCAGCACCACCGTAACGTCCGGATCAGTCGCAGGCGCCGAAATGATCACCTTTTTCACCGGGCCACGGAGATGCTTGGCCGCTTCCGGGCCCGAAGTGAAAAGTCCCGTCGATTCGATCACCACCTGCGCGCCAACAGAGGCCCAATCAAGCTGCGCCGGATCTTTCGTCTTGAACACCTTGAAGGATTTGCCGTCAACCGCGATCGAATCTTCGGTGTGGGTAACGGTGTTCGGCAGATTCCCGAGAATCGAATCGTATTTCAGCAAATGCGCCAGTGTCTTCGCGTCGGTGATGTCGTTCACGGCGACGATCTCGATATCGCGATCGCCCAGCGCCGCGCGCGTAATGTTGCGCCCGATGCGGCCAAACCCGTTGATGCCCACTTTCACCGGCATAATTCCTCCCGATTTAGTTGCAGCGGTTGCGCTGGAATGGGTGCCAACCGGCGCGGAACGTCGATGCTAGGGTGCGTACAAAAGATTGTCAAACGAGGGTAAGACTTTCTGAGTCCTGGTATAAAAAAGCGAAGAAAACTTCGGAGAGGCTGGAAACCTACTGCGGAAACTGCTCGATCTTCGTGACCTTATCTCCGACGAAGGTCACAAAAATCGTCTTCGCCGGCGGGGTTCCGTAGATCCAATCTTCGGTTTCCGTTCCGTCGGCAGCTTGCTCGCGCACTTTCTTTTCCGGCTTACCGATCGCGGCAACGACCATTTCGCGAGTCATCCCGACCATCGGCCGCTTCTCGGTGATTGCCTTTTGCACTTCCGGAGGCAGCGTGGAGGCCCATTCGACCGCCGCGGACCGCTGCTTCGAAAAATCCAGCACCGGTGCGAGGAAGCCTTTTAATTCCTCGGGCGACATTTGAGGAAGCTGGCGCCCGAACTCCAAAAAAATCGTCGCGCCCGGCTTCGGCGGTTCTCCGGCATCGGGGCCGGTCACCGTGCTGCTCGTGGTCGGCGCCGGCACCCCCGACATGCCTATGCTCAAATGATCGCGCCAACTCCATTTCTTCGAGCCGCCGCCGTTCAACTGCACCACGATCGAGCTGCCCTTGAATTGAAGCTGGGTGATCTGCACTCGGTCGCCCGGATTGAGCGCCGCGCCGTGCATCGCCAGCGCGCGGTGCAGCGCTGTATCGTCGAATGGTTTTCCCACTTTGACGAGCAGGCCTTCTTTGCCCGCGGGGATCGACTTCACCGCGCGCGCGAATTCACCGTCCACAAATCGAACCAATGCGAGCCTGGTTGAAGGATCAAGCGGCCCTCCGGATTTTGCCGGGGCCGCCTGATCCGATCCCGCTGCTGAAGGAGACGTCGCTTGCTGTCCATCTTGCGCGATTCCAAAATCGGGCGAGGGAACAATCGGCTGTTGAGAAATCGCATCCGAATTGCGAAGTGTGAAATTCCGCCAAGGCAGGACTTGTGGATTGTCCACTGCGAGCAGCAAGAAGATTGTCGCCGACAGAGACCAAACGCGGGGCATATCTAACCCACCTGGCAAATATTCTACGCCTGACCGCTCTCCGTGGG
The DNA here is from genome assembly GCA_035710585.1 of Candidatus Acidiferrales bacterium. Classification (GTDB taxonomy): domain Bacteria; phylum Acidobacteriota; class Terriglobia; order Acidiferrales; family UBA7541; genus DASTCZ01. The sequence continues at coordinate 27,099 of DASTCZ010000262.1, forward strand.
AAGGGGCGAGCGTAGGCCTACGAGCAGCCACGCCGTGCCCGCCACAAGCACCAGCGTACCGGCCGCCCCGGCTTCGGGGCCATACGATCCACCCGTCCACCATGCAGGTCCCGAGATGCGCGTGACAAACATTCGCGGCTCGAAGTCGATTCCGCTCACCGGGAAGCAAAAGATCGGCCCCATGAAAAAATTCCACGCCGCGTGCAGTCCGCACGGCAGCCACATCGTTCTGGTCTTCAAATACGCCACGCTCATCAGAATTCCGGCAAGTATCGTGTTCAAAGTTGAAAACAAATTCGCGCTCGGATTCCAGATGTGCGCCAAGCCAAAGACGGTTGAGCTCAAGATCGCCGCAAAAGGCGCCCCAAAGGCATCGATCAGCCTCTGCAACGCGTAGCCCCGAAAGAGCAGCTCCTCAGCGGTCGCGGCGGCGCTGAAAAGCCAGACATCAATTAGAACTGTGAACCAGACCCGTATATTCCACGCGGAGCGAGCGTCGTAATGCTGTGCATGCGAGATGATCAAAAGAAGGGCGATCGCTGCTTGGAGCGCAAATCCGATGCCGACGCCCTCGCTCGCGCGCGCGAGCCAACCTCTACCAACACTCAGACCAAGCGTATGCCACCTGGAGTGATCCACCGAGCGCAGGAAAAACCACGTGACTGTCAGCATGACTCCCAGCGAAACGCTTGAGATGATCGCGAGTTGCAGCGAACTTGGCAGCCCGGCGGTATAGGGAGCCGCGAGCCCCGCCGCGACCGTGGACAGAAGGTACGCAACAATGAAAAACGAAATCGCACGGATTGTAGGACGAACTCGCCCGTCCCGACCGAGGAATGCGCGCTCGGCGAACGAATTGCCGCCGAATATTTCTGGTTGTCCGGACGTGTCTTGGGGCTCCGGTTCCTCAGTGGCCATTTGAACAGACCGCAGGCGCCCGGCTCACGAAGTCACGTGAACGTCCACGCCGCCGCGATTGATCTGAAATGGAAGGAGCTGCCCCTTTGCTCTTTCAATCGCCGCTTCGACTCGCGCCCGCGCATCAGGTTCGATCAGCAACGCTACGCATCCGCCGCCACCGGCCCCGCAGACCTTTCCGGCCACGCCGCCATTTTTCCGGGCGCTCTCAATGATGCGATCGATCACTCGTGTCGAAATCGTCGGCAGATTCTTCTTTCGCGCTGCCCACTCCTCGCGCACCAGTCGCGCCACTTCATTCCAGTCCTGCGCCGCCAGCGCGGGCCGGATGTGCTGCGCAATTTGCGAAATCTCTTCCAGATTTCGCCGCACGCGCTTGTCGCCATTGATGTGCTTCTGGAAGACTTCCCAGTTATTGATGCCGGATTGCCGAGGCTTTCCTGTGTAGCAGAGCACGAGCCTTCGCTCCAGCTCTCCCACATTCGTCGGCAATTCCTCGCGCACCTCTCCGCCCGCGCGCAGATGAATCGCGCTCACGCCTCCGAATGCCGGTGGATAGTGGTCCTGCGTGCCGGTGGGAACGCGGATAACGATCGCCTCCACATCTCGGCTGATGTGAATCCAGTTCTTCGGCGCATGCCCAGCGCCGGTCAATTTATCGAGGGCAGCACAGATTGCTACCGCCATTGCGCTCGACCCGCCAAGCCCCGCACCTGCGGGCGCCTCGGAATCGGTGGAAAGGGTGAAGCCTCCGCGCGGCGCGAAATGCCGCACCAGGTGTGCGAGCAGCGGCAACTTGTATTCCCCCGCGCGGTTCAGCGCCGACAGCGATGCAAAGCTTTCCTTCCGCTTCGTGTCGCGCGAGACGAGCACGATTCGCTCGCTATCCGGTGTCGTCTCGATCACGCAACCCGCTCGCCGCGTCACCGCGCAGTTCACGGTGACTGCGCCTTCGTGAAATAAGTACAGCGGCCAGATGTCCAGCGTGCCGCCGGCCAGATCGATTCGCGTCGGCGCTCTCGCTTCAATTTTCATTCGTGATGTCCTGTCGCGTTCGGCAGAAGATTTTTCGGCGCGCGATTCACGCACACAGAGTTTATCTGACCCAGTCGCCGTGATTTTCGGAAGTTGCCGCTGGCGTGCGGCAAACGCCAAGTCGTGAAATCGCTACGCAGTCTCCGCGCCGGCCATCGGCTCAATGGCGCTTTTCTTGTAAAGAATAGCGTATGCGAATCCCGCAACGAAATCGTAGATCGCGTGCACCGCCATCGCGACATAGAGAGTTCCTGTGGCCCACACCAATCCTTGAAACGCCACCGCGAACGCAAAAATGATCAATGTGCTCTTCCAACCCTGGATCGCGTGGCCCAGGGCAAATGAAATCGCAGCAAATAGAGCGGCGATCCACCAGTTGCCAACCCAGTAGAAAATCAATTGAAACAACACCCCCCGATACGCGATCTCTTCGACGAAGCCCGCCGAAAGACTTACGATCGACCATAGGCCGAGCTCCGAATAACTCTGCGGCAATCTCCGGTAGATCTTTTCGGGTTGGCGCGCCGCTTTGTACTTCCACAACGGATACATGGCACTCACGAATGTAATCAGCACACCTGCGCCGAGTGCGATGTCGGACACTCGAGGCGCCGCCGCCGGAAACAGCACAATTCCGAGCGACTTCGCAATAAAGAGCGCGATCGCCAAAAACATCGCGTGCATCAGCAGAGTCTGCCGATGCAGTTTGAGCTTCGGCGGATAGGGCGCTCCCGCCTTTAGCTTGTAATAGGAGCGAATGCACGCAACCGGCAGGAAAATGCCGACCAGCGCGACGTAATAGATCGCCAGGATCATCGGCGCATTATTCGAAACTCTTCACGGTTGGAGTTCGCTGTAGCGGTTCGGAAACTATAGCGCCCGTCCTCCGGGGTGACAATTCCGGCGCAATGTGAGAATCTTCCCGGAATTCGGGTTGGCTTTCGCGGATAATTCGCTCGTGAAATTCCGGCTTCCCTGTCTTTTCGTTCTTGGGAGATGTTCGCCGCGCTCATGACCGACTCTCGCGTTCACGAATCGCTTGGAAAATATCCCGCGCGCCGCCGCTTTTTGGTCGGATTCCACGGCACGTCTCTGCCTGCATTCCTTCGCGAACAGCTCGCACAAGGTCTCGCAGGCGTCGTTCTCTATCCGCGAAATTTCGAAAGCGTCGTTGGACTCATCACTCTCACGTCGGAAATTCGTGAGGCCGCTGGCGGTCCTGTTCTCATCGGGATCGATCAGGAAGGCGGCACGCGCTTCTCCCTTCCGTCTCCCTTCACGCAGTGGCCTTCGCCCGCGGAACTCGGCGCCCTTGGTGATCTCGACGCGGTTCGCGGCGTAGGCGAAGCGATCGGACGCGAGCTCGCGGCAGCCGGCGTTAATCTGAATTTCGCCCCGATGCTCGATTTGCACATCAATCCTGCGAGCCCGGTCACGCACCGCCGCAGCTACGGCGTTTTGCCCGACCACGTTGCGAAGATGGGCGTCGCGTTCCACCTGGGCCTGACCTCGGCGGGCATTCTCAGCTGCGCGAAACATTTTCCCGGCCACGGCGACGCTGCAATCGATCCTCACGAGGATTTGCCCATCTTTCACGGCGACGCAGTCCGGCTCGCCGATATGGAACTCGTCCCGTTCCAGGCCGCCATCGCTGCAGGAGTGCCCGCGATCATGACGGCGCATATTTTGCTTCCGCAGCTCGACGCGAAATATCCGGCATCGCTTTCCGCGCGACTGTTGCGCGAGGAGTTGCGCGACCGAATGGATTTTCACGGCGTGATTCTTGCCGACGATCTTGGCATGGGCGCGATCACGCGCCGCTTTCCTCTCGCGGAATCAGTAATCACCACCTTCTCGGCCGGCACGGATATGGCCATGCTTTGCCACGATCTCTCGCGCTTGCCTCCCGCCATCGATGCCGCCACTGCCGCGCTCGATTCCGGCCAGCTCTCCGGTGCAGCTTGGGAAGCCTCCGGCGCGCGCATCGAGAATCTTCTCCGGCTCGCTGGCAAATCGCAGCCCGAAGACCTCGCCATGATTGGCTGCGATGAGCACCAGGAGTTCGCGACCAGTCTTGCTCAGCGTGTTGGCGGCGCAACCCGCGTCGCGTCGTGAATTCGCCTCGCGGACGAATCGCCGCAATCGAAAAGTCTCCACAAACAAAAAGAGCGCCAACCAGCGCTCTCTTCTTTCGCTGATACTTAGAAATCTTCCGCTGCGCAGTCTTACATCGCCGCTGCAGCCCGCGCCTGCTCCCCACGCGGATTGCTCTCGCCGCTCGCACTCGATTCCCGCTTTTCCGCCTCCACCTTTTCGTGCGCCAACTGCGGCTCGAAACACCGCCTGCATCGCGCCTCGTACATTCCGCCTGCGCCCACCACGATCAAATCCTCTGAAGCCACTAGCCTCTGCGTGTGAACCGCCGGGTTTCCGCAACGCATGCAGATCGCCAGCAGCTTCGTGATCTCTTCCGCCAGCGCCAGCAGCCGCGGCATCGGCTCAAACGGCCGCCCCAGAAAATCCGTGTCGAGGCCGGTGATGATCACGCGCTTGCCCATGTCCGCGAGCCGCGTCGCCACGTCCACCAGCTCGTTCCCCAGAAACTGCCCTTCATCGATCCCGATCACTTCCGTCCTCGGGTCGAACTTCGCCAGAATCTCCGAAGCCTTCGCCACATTGTCCGAGCGGATTTCCAGCCCCGAATGCGACACGATTTCGTTACTGGAGTAGCGCTGGTCGATCGCGGGCTTGAAAATCTGCACGCGCTGCCGCCCGATTTCCGCGCGCCGCAGCCGCCGGATGAGTTCCTCGCTCTTGCCGGAAAACATCGGCCCGACGATCACTTCGATCCAACCCATGTTGTTGCGTACGATGTCCACGCGCTTCCCCCTGTAATTCAAGGCTAGCACACCGCGTTGTGGAAATTCACCGCCGCTTAGGAGTGTCTCGCCCTCAAAGAAGTGAAAATCTGCATTGACCGTGCTGGGTACATACGATAATGTATGTACGAGCGATGCGATTCGTCTGGGATGCGCGGAAGAACCGCCTCAACCGCGCGAAACACCGCGTCAGCTTCGAAAACGCGGCCCGGGTGTTCGACGATCCCTTTGCGCTGAGCATCCAAGACCGAATTGAAAATGGGGAGGAGCGCTGGCAGACGATTGGAATGATCGGAAGCACGGTCGTAGTCGTCGTCGCGCATACTGTTTATGAAGAGAAGGAAGAAGACGTCATTCGCATCATCTCCGCTCGGAAAGCGACCGCGCGCGAGCGACGAATCTACGCGACGCAAGGCACGGCGCTTGAGTGAGGAACTGATCGCGCTTTCTGTGATGAAAGACTCCGAAATCGATACTTCGGATATTCCGGAGCGAACGGATTGGGCGCAAGCCGCTGTGGGGAAATTCTATCGCCCGTTGAAGAAGTCAGTGACGATCCGAATCGATGCCGACGTGCTTTCCTGGCTGCGCTCGCACGGCGGAAAATATCAGACTCGCATCAACGGTATGCTCCGGGCCGCCATGCTCCACAGCCGCCGGAAGCGCCGATAGCTACTTCTGCGAACCTAGAGGTAGGCCTTCTCGTTCAAAAACGGCGCGAAAGCATTAATCAGCGCGATGCGAAACGCCTCTTGCCGCGTGATCCAGTTCCGCGTCAAGACTCCCCACGCTCCCTGCGCATCGCGGATTCCGTGCCCGCCCGCAAACGCGTCAATCGCCTCCGCCAGCTCGACTCCCCGATCCACCACTTCCTCCGCCAGCGACTCCGGCAATAACACCGCGCCTGACTGTCCGTACGCGCCGCGGCCGCCTTCACTCCTCACGTACGCCCAGTTTTGCAAAAACACCAGCCGCCGGCCATTTTCGCGCATCACGTCAAGCCCGCCCTCGAGCCCCACAAAATATTTCCACGGCTCGCCATTCGTGCGCGCCATTTCCGCGAGCGCCTCGGCGCGTCCTCGCGCTCCCGCCATCGTTTCTTCCCGCGTGATCGGCATTGAGCTGACTCCGCTCGCCACACCGACGCCAATCACCTCGAAATTCGCCGCCGGGTCAAGCTGCCCGCCGATCTGCGCGATCACCTCTTGCACGGCGCCCAGCTTCGGCCCTCGCGTCGTGCCCACCGCAATCATCACCTTGCCCACGCCACACGTCCCA
>DASTCZ010000263.1:0-3590 GCA_035710585.1 Candidatus Acidiferrales bacterium
CCGCGATTTTTCTCCGCACGATGTTTCTCCGTTTGCGATTTTGCGGCTCCGTGCAAAACTCGCGATGCGTTGGAGAACGCCCATTTCATGAACGATGAACTCAATTTAGACACCGAATCGTCGGGGCAAGCCATTTGCCGCGGCGCGGGATGGGCGACTTCATACGTCCGAAGCTGACCTGAAGCGCTCTTCCTGAAAACTAAATAAGCGGCTCTGGGTGGCGTGTGCCTGCGGTTACTTCGCCTGGCGTGCAAACGGACCGCCGGCCGATGGTTCCCCCAGAGTACGACGTCAGTGGCGGAAGACGCGGATACTTCTGGTAACCCTGTAAAGGTCCGGTTCGAATCCGGTCGCGCAGGCGCGAGCTTGCGCGAACGCCGCGTCAATTGTTCCCTGACGAAATTTTCGCCGATTGATCTAGCTGAGGGTGTGCCCGCCGGCCATGAAATCTCGCCTGGCCGGGGCGTTGCGAACGGCGAACGCGAAGCTGAGAAATCGCTGCGAAGGAAAAGGAACCGTCGCGGCATTTCTCAGCGCCCTCAGCGATGCGCGTTGAGTGTATTGAACCACTACGCCGGTGGCGTAGATCAGGGTTACTTCGCCTTGACAGCGGGAGAGGCAGGTTCGAATCCTGCCACGCGTGACGTCGCGCGTGTAGCTCAGTGGGTAGAGCACCTAAACGTGCCTTGATCGCTTGTTCCCCGGCAAAGATTTCGTTGAACAAAGTTGTGCGCCGCCGGTGGCGCAGTTCAGGGATACATCGACTGACAATCGCAACGTGCCCTGAGCGATTGTCCCCCGGCGGTAGTTTTTGGGTTGTGCAGCTGTATTTCAGCCTATGAAAGGAGGGCCAATGGCTCGGTTGAATCGACCGAAGTGGTCGAATATTGCGTGGGGAGCGCGTACGCATGAAGGCGCGCCGGCGCGCACGATCAGCGTGGAGCTACAGCTGCGGCGTTCCGTTTTGGCGTGCATGTTGTGGGAAGACCAGTTCTACGAAGACGGCGTGGAGATCGCGGGGCGGATCGCAGAGCTCGTGCCGAAGGTTGGGGCCGAGAAAGTTGCGGCGCTGGCGATTGAAGCACGCGAGGCGATGAAGCTGCGTCACGCACCGTTGCTGCTGGTGCGCGAGATGGCGCGACATGCGACACATCGCGCGCTGGTGGCGGCGACGCTCGCTCGTGTGATTCAGCGCGCCGATGAGCTCGCCGAATTCATGGCGATATATTGGAAAGACGGCAAGTGCCCTCTTTCCGCGCAGGTGAAGAAGGGCCTGGCGACCGCGTTTCGCAAGTTTGACGAGTATCAGCTTGCGAAGTACGACCGCGCGGGCGCGATTCGCCTGCGAGACGTGCTGTTTCTGTGCCACGCGAAGCCGCGTGACGCGGAGCAGACGGCGCTGTGGAAGCGGCTGATCGCATGCGAACTAGCCACGCCGGACACGTGGGAAGTTGCGCTTTCGGGAGGCGCGGACAAGCGCGAGGCGTGGGAGCGGCTGTTGCGCGAAAACAAGTTGGGTGCGCTGGCGTTGCTGCGCAACCTGCGAAATTTTCGCGAGGCGCGCGTAAACGATGAGCTCGTGTTTGGCGCGCTGCGCGAGATGAAGACGGCTCGCGTGTTGCCGTTCCGGTTTCTTGCCGCCGCGCGATATGCGCCGCGATGGGAAGAGCCGCTCGAACAGGCGATGCTGCGTTCGCTGGCCAGTGGAGAAAAGCTGCCGGGCAAGACGGTGCTGCTCGTGGACGTTTCGGGCAGCATGATCGCGCAACTCTCGCGGCGTTCAGAAATGTTGCGGACAGATGCTGCGTACGGGCTCGCGGTACTGCTTCGCGAAATCTGCGAGAAGGTGAGCGTGTACACATTTTCGGACCGGCTCGTGGAAGTGCCCGCGCGGCGCGGATTCGCGTTGCGCGATGCGCTCGACGCGAGCCAGCCGCACAATTCGACGCAGCTCGGAGCAGCGCTGGATGGAATCAGGGAGAAGTTTGATCGGTTGATCGTGATTACCGACGAGCAGGCACACGATCGCGTGCCGGCGCCGAATGGCCGCGGGTATGCGATCAACGTGGCGAGCTACAAGAATGGCGTTGGCTACGGCAAGTGGGTGCACATCGACGGCTGGAGTGAGGCGGTTGTAGAGTACATTCGCGCACTGGAGACGGCGGCGTTGAATTGACGTTAGCCTCTTTCGAAGCGCCCGAGGTCGTCAGACCTCGGGCGCTTTTTCGTTTTGAGGCGTATGATTTTCGGCTTGGCGGGAGCGAACGAAAGCTCGGGTGCGCGCGTATGTAGGTCACGGAGCCGGTCCGGGGTGTGGCGAGCTCGTTTGCGTTTCTGTAACGGAAAAATTAGAGAGGCAGGACGAATGGAAAATCGCCGCGGTGTGGAATTGCGTGTCGGAATGAAGATGCTCGTGCTGTTCGCGGTGCTCGGGGGATGTGTCGCTTTTGCACGGCCATTCGCAGCAACACGCTCGACACACGATCGTGCCGCGGCTGCTGCTTCTACTGGCGCGCCAGCCGCTGTCGCCGCTCCGCAGGAGGCGACGGGCATGGAGGAAGGCCGCCTCATGCGCTTTCCTGATATCCACGGCGACAAAATCGCGTTTTCGTACGGCGGAGACATCTGGCTCGCCTCGACAAGCGGCGGAGTTGCGCGGCGCATCACGTCGCATCCGGGTCTCGAGCTTTTTCCTAAGTTCTCGCCGGACGGCAAGTGGATCGCGTTCTCTGCGCAATACGACGGGAACTTCAACGTGTATCTGATGTCGAGCGACGGTGGCGATCCGAAGCAGCTGACATTTTTGCCTGATCCAGTGGCAGTTCCCGAACGCATGGGCCCGAACAATCAGGTGATCACCTGGACGCCTGATAGCAAATCGATCGTGTTCCTATCGAGGAGAAATACGTTCAACGACTGGTTCGGGCGGCTTTTCAAGGTGAGTGTGGAAGGCGGGCTCGAAGAACAGCTGCCGGTTGATAAAGGTGGTCTCACTTCGTTTTCCGCAGACGGCACGAAGATTGTTTACAACCGTATCTTCCGGAATTTCCGCACCTGGAAACGCTACACGGGAGGAATGTCGCAGGCCATCTGGATGTACGACTTCAAGAACGTAAGTTCAGAAGCGCTCACGCCGAACGATCACGCTTATACCTACCCGATGTGGCGCGGCAACACGCTCTATTTCGGTTCGGACCGCGGTGATGAACACCGCATGAACCTGTATTCGATGGATCTCGCGGCCAAGCAAATGAAGCAGCTTACGCATTTCACGGACTACGACGTGAGCTGGCCCGGAATGAGCGGCGACACAATCGTTTTTGAAAACGGCGGATACCTCTATCTCTATGACACCAAGGCCGGGCAACAGAAAAAGCTCACGATTTATTTGCCGGGGGATCGCGATTTCGCGCGGCCGCGTTGGGTAGACGCGTCGAAGGTCATCACCGATGTAGACATTTCGCCCGACGGAAATCGCGCCGCAATCGCCGCGCGCGGAGACGTCTTTACGTTGCCTGCGAAATACGGCGCCACGCGAAACCTGACGCAAAGCTCTGGCAGCCGCGAGCACGGCGTCGCGTGGTCGCCCA
>DASTCZ010000264.1:0-11461 GCA_035710585.1 Candidatus Acidiferrales bacterium
GGACCGGCATTCAGCGAGCCGAAGCTCATCGCGCTTGCATACGCGTTCGAGCAAGCCACCAAACACCGCGCGCCGCCGTTTAGCGCGCCTGCACTGCCGACGGATACAGTCCAGCGGACTGATAACGACCACGACGACCGGTAAAGACCGAACCACGCACTCAAACGTTACGCAGTCAGCCACATCCAGCGGGCCCGAATTCAATTCGGGCCCTCGAAACTACAGGTGCCCGCGAGCCCGACGTTGGGTGCGAACTTCCTGCCGCTTCAACACGCTCTTCCCAGGCAATCTCTGACTCACCGCCCGACTTCGCACCACCGTGCGAGCTTTGTTGACGCGCGCGGCAGGAGTCTGGAATCATGCTTCAACCTTTTCGCTCCGAATTCACGAAGAATGATTCACAGAGCGTGACGAATCGCGAGCGTGGCTGTTTAACGACGAGATAGCAGGGAGAACGTAGATGCCAGCGGGAATCCGCACGCAGGACTTGCGGAAGATTTATACGACGCGGCCGCCGATGGGCGCTGGTGGAAGGCCAGGCTTTGGCGGTGCGCCGGCAGCGGCGAAAAAGGGCAAGACGAAAGAGCCGAAGCCGGAAATCAAGGCCGTTGACGGAATTTCGCTCGACGTTCCGCCGGGGCAGATTTTTGGGTTGCTCGGGCCGAACGGCGCGGGGAAATCGACGACGGTAGGAATCTTGACGACGCGCGTGCGTCCGACGAGCGGCACGGCGTGGATCGGCGAATACGATGTGTGGCGCGATCAGGTGGCGGCGAAGCGGCTGATCGGGGTGGTGGCGCAACGGCCGAATCTCGATTTCATGCTGACCGCGCGCGAGATTCTGACGTTTCACGGAGCGTACTTCGGCTTGAGTTCGCACGAACGGAGCGAGCGGGCGGCTGCGCTACTGGAGCGTTTCAAGATGACGGACCGCGCTGATCAACTGGTGCGCGGATTTTCCGGCGGAATGATGCAGCGCATTTCCATCGCGCGGGCGATGATGCACGAGCCGCAAGTGCTTTTTCTGGACGAGCCGAGCGCGGGGCTCGATCCGCAGACGCGCCTGCTGCTTTGGGAGATCATCCGCGAATACAACGAGAAGGGCCGCACGATTTTGATCACGACGCACAACATGGAGGAAGCGGACGCGTTGTGCCAGCAGCTCGCGATCATCGATCACGGGCACATCATCGCGCACGGAACTCCGGCTGAGCTGAAGCGCACGATTCCGGGCGGGTATTTGTTGCGCGTGCGGTTCGGCAGGCATTCACAGGAATTGCTGGAGCGGCTGGGAGCGCTCGCGGGCGTGCGCGAGGTGCGCAACGGAAATGACGGCGCGGCGGATTTGTACGCGGATCGCGGCGGTCCGTTGGTAGCAGAAATTGCAGCGGCCGCAGCGGCGCTGAGTGTGGAGTTGCACGACGTGCACATTTCCGAACCGAGCCTCGAGAATCTTTTCTTGCACCACACGGGAAGGAGCTTGCGCGAATGAACTGGGCGACATTTTTGGCGCTGCTGGGCCGCGACGCGCACGTGGCGCGGCGGAATCTATTTACGCTGCTCTTTCAGACATTTTTGCAGCCCCTGCTCTTCGTTTTCATTTTCGGCCGCGTGATGGTGGGCAGCGGTTACATGCCTGCGTCGTACAAAAGTTTGCTTCTTCCGGGAATCATGGCCATCAGCATGGTGTTCACGGGAATTTGGGCGGTAGCGATGCCGTTGATCGGCGAATTTCAATTCACGCGCGAAATCGAAGACCGGTTGCTGGCGCCGATCAATAACGAATGGCTAGCGATCGAAAAAGTCGTAGCCGGCACGATTCAAGCGATCGCAGCCGGAATAGTGGTGATACCCCTGGCGTGGCTGATTTTGCGGCCATTGGAAATCAATGTTTCGCCCGTACTCTTCGCGTGCATCACGGTGCTTGTCGCGCTCTTCTCCGCATGCGGCGGCCTGGCGCTGGGATGCAGCGTGGAGCAAACGCATATTGGGCTAATGTTTAGCATGGTGTTAACCCCGATGATTTTTTTTGGGTGTACATATTATCCTTGGAGCGCGCTGGCGAAATTTCCAATCTTGCAAAAAATCGTGCTGATCAATCCGCTTGCGTACGCAAGTGAAGGACTCCGCGCGGCGCTGGTGCCGCAGTTTCCGCACCTTTCGACGATCGCGATTTTAGTCGCGCTGGCGGTCTTCGACGTCGCGTTTTTGTGGATCGGGCTGAAACGCTTCGACAAAAAAGCTGTCAGCTGAGGCGGAATACACACTCAGGCGCCGAATCGGCGCGAATCCAAGAAGCGATGAAACTATCCGGTGCGCTTGGCCGTAGGAGTTGAGGCGCCTCGCAGCCAGCCGCATTCGCCTGCGACCCCCAAAATTCACCAAATGAACATTCCACAGTTCCTTCGCACGATCGTTTTAGCCGGAGTCGCGCTCTACCTCATGCGCCAGGTTCGGAAGCCATCGCGCTGGCTCGGCCGGCCGTTCGCATGGCTCATGAATTCTTCCCATTCCGCGCTCACCGACTGGGGCCTTGAGCACGCGACTATCAAACCTGACTTTGCGATTCTCGATGTGGGTTGCGGCGGCGGGAGAACCATCCAAAAACTCGCGGACATGGCGCCAAACGGCCATGTCAGCGGCATCGACTACGCGGCGGGAAGCGTCGCAGCGTCCCGCTCGAAAAATGCCGAACTGATTCGCGCCGGCCGCGTGGACGTGCAGCACGCGTCGGTATCGAAGCTCCCCTTCCCGGAAGATCAATTCGACCTCGTCACCGCGGTAGAGACGCAGTATTACTGGCCCGACCTTGCAAACGATATGCGTGAAATCTTGCGGGTGCTCAAACCCGGAGGAACGTTGCTCGTCATTTTGGAAAGCTACGCCAAGGGCAGGTTCGGGACGGTGCAGGGCTCGGTATTACGGCTTTTGGGCGGCAAAAATCTCAGCGTAGAGCAGGAGCGGGAGCTCTTCGCGAGCGCGGGCTATACCGGCGTAGACGTCTTCGAGGAAAAATCCAGAGGCTGGCTCTGCGTAACCGGCAAGAAACCGCTTCGTTAGCGCGAGGCCCAGATCGCCTTCGTCGCGGCAGGTACGAATCTCCGCCGCGGTCATCGTGGGAACGTCAAAACGCCTGGCGAGGTCCTCCGGGCTGACTTTATTGAGCGCAGTAGAGGACTCGCGCCGAGTGTCCTGCGGGGTCAGCCGGCAGAGTTGACTTAACGGTTCACACGCACTATTGTACGCGGCGACACCTGCGCAAAAGCCGGTGCGTTTCCCGGCTGCCCCATCCCGCAGGCCTGGCGCCCAGCCAGAAAGCGTGAGCTATGGATTTCGCCGTGTCCGCACGTCAATCCGGAGGAACAACGATTATTGATGTACGCGGGCCGGTGATGTACGGCGAAGCCGTCGCCTTGCACGAAATGCTGCACTCATTGATGAAGGTGGGTCAGAAGAACATCCTTTTGAATTTGGGCGAAGTAACGCAGCTGGATAGTTCCGGCATCGGTGTGCTGGTGCGTACGTATTTGTCGGTGAAGAAGAGCGGTGGCGCATTGAAGGTGATGCACCTAACCAAACAGGTGCAGCGGATATTGGAAGTCACTCGGCTGAGCGAGCTGCTGGAAGATTATCCGGACGAAGAAGCGGCGCTGAAGAGCTTCACGCCGCAATGAGTTTTCATGCGAGCGCCCGCCAGGCGGGCGGCCTGGTCATCGTTGACGCCGCTGGCCGCATGACGCTCGAGGACGGACGCACGCAGCTCCGCGACCTGATCCACGTCCACACCGGAAATGGACGCCCGAAATTCCTCTTGAATCTCTCCGCGGTTGAATTCATCGACAGCTACGGCATTGGAGAACTCGCACGGTGTTACGGCGTGGTGCGTCAACGTGGGGGCGACTTGCGCCTTATCGGCGGGAGCAAAAAAATCCGCGAGACGCTGGAAATCACTCGGCTGCACTTGCTTTTCCGGGTATACGAATCCGAAGGCGAGGCGCTGAAGGAGTTTTCATGAGCTGCGTGCGCCGGATCAGTCGGGAGTCAACTCTAGTAGATCAGCGGAACTAATCCCCACGTGTGGCGGCGATAATCGTCGTAAGTAGAGCCGAACGTGTCGCGCAAAATGTTGTCTTCGAGGCGCGTCTTCCGGATATACGCGATGATCAGCATCCCCAGCGCAATCAGCGCGTGATACTGGCCCGATACCAGCGCGATTCCCAGCACCATTCCGAGTACGCCGGTATAAATCGGATGGCGAAGAAACCGGTAGGGCCCGGTGCGAACGAGTTCATGTCCTTCGCCGATGCGAACCGCAGCGCTCCAATTGCGTCCAAGATGCCGCCGCGCCCAGATCGCGAGCCCGATGGACGCGGCTTCAATCGCAAGACCGGCAAGAACCAAACCATAGATTTGGGGCGGTTCGAACCAGCCTCGAAGACCGGGGATCGGCCAAAAGAGGACCACGTAGGCGCAATTGGTCCACACTTGATGGAAGATCGTTGATCCGCGCGACTCGGAAGATTTCGTCGGCGCGCGATTTCTCGCGGCGATGCCCCAATAGATCGAAAAACCAATGAACAGGACGACGGCGGGGAATATTCGCGCGCGCAGCGTCGCCATCGAAAACCAGTGCAGCTTGACCGCGAAATAAATGAGAGCAAGAAGACCGAGCCGCACCAACCACACAACGATTCGCGCCCAAACCGGAAGCCTTCTGCGCGCGGGCGTATCGGGCACTGCGGCGGTGTTGCTGGCCAAAGAGTCATTCTCCTTCGCTTTGACGAGCGGACAAATCGGGGTTCAGACAGAGTGATACTGACGCAAATACGGATGAAGCAGGGAATTAGTTTCGGATCGATCGCCCGCGAGTATGTCCTGCGTAATAGGCGCAATCGCGATTCACGGGGCATTCCGGACACTTGGGGTTGGTGCGCTTGCAGAGCGTCTGACCGTGGACCTTCAAGAGAAGATAGGCCCGCGAACGGGCGGCGAAGCTTTCCGTGACTTGAGTCTCGATGTCGAGCTTCGCCTGCCGGTAGTTGACGCCATAATTCTCTCGCTCCGTGCCGTGAAGGATGCGGACTAGAGGGTGCACGGTATTGGACGGCACGGCGGCGATGGGCGCGATGCGGGCGAAAAGAAGAATGCGATCGGCGCCGGGATCGGCGATGTTCGGAAATTTCTTCAGGATCTTCCGGGCTTGTGCTAGCGGCGCAACAGCGATCGCGGCGCGAAGATCGCCGCCAAATTCGTTGACCACGCGCATCGCAACTTCCTTCATCCGCTGAGCGCGAAGCTCCGGCACCATCCCTCCGGGCTTGATCGCGTTCGCAAGCTTGGATGGGGCTGCCGCCAGAATTTCTTCCGGCGATGTCCCAATGGAACTTTCCAGTCCCGCCCAGCCCTTGGCGCAATTCGCATCGCTCTGCGGATAGCCGGAAAGCCACCAAAGCAGGAATTGATATGGATCCGTGGGCCAGGAAACGTGCTGAGAACCGTAGTGCGTTTCCAGCTTGTCGAGAATTTTTGGAATCGCGAGAGTTTTGCCCGGCACAGTCTCGCGACGATAGCACAAGCGGGAGATTGCGGACGCGCTCCGTGATTCTTTCTACGCCGCGAGGTCCCGCCGAAAGGGAAGCGAGGCGTTAAACAGAAATCCGCCCTCCGAGCGCTGCGGATGATGGCGTCCGAAGGGCGGTCCCCCAAAATATTTGGAGGTTTGCAGCGAACATGATGCGAGCGGCCCGTCTGGGTGGCTCTGGGCCGATTTCACGTCCGCCACAAGCTCGGGCGAAATGTGAAGGGCGGGCTAACGCCCGCCCCGTCGCACCTCGAGAGGGTTACTTTTTCTTTTCCGCTGGAGCGGTGTCTGGACGAATTTCGGTTGTGTGACCCGGGAGAACGCTAATGTGTTCGGAGTAGAACGTGTGCCCGCTGGGATCCCGGAGTTCGATATCGTGTTCACCGGTTTTCAGGTTGAAATGTTTTGATTTCTCGACGGTGCCGATGTAGCCCTTGTCCACGTAGACGAGAGCGTCTTTGGCGTGGCTTTCGATTTTCACTTGGCCGCCGCCACCGTAACCGTAACCCTCACCGTAGTAGCCGTACGGTCCCCAGCCCGGGCCCCAATAGGGGCCGTACCAGCCGTAATACGCGGGGCCGTAAAATCCGCCGAATCCAAAGCCGCCGCGAAATCCACCACGGAAGCCGCCGAAGCCGCGGCGCTGCGCCGAGGCACCCGGCGCAAGCATCATCAGGGCGAGCGCTGCGATGGGAAGAATCTTCACTAAGCGAGTCATGGTCCTTGACCTCAAAAGTGGCTGAAATCCACCACTTTTCATGCACTAAACCTTCGTGCTTCATATACTTGGATGCTTGGTTGCCAGGGATTGTTGGCTCTGGCCGCTCTGTACTGAGGCGCGAATCAGCACGTGATAGAAGTCGCGACAGGTCCCGGTAAGCAGCATACGCGGTGATATAATTCGCGCCCTTAAGGGAACGTTCAGCAACCGTTCGGGAGGTTTGCAATGGCGAAGCGAAATTCGACCCCTGCGATCGCGGCAGTTGCAGCACTTGGAATTCTCGCGTTGGCGGGAACGGGCGCACGGCTTTTTGCGCAGAGCGGGGGCGACGGAAATTCGTCTTCAAAATCTGCTGCCGCTGTGACGCGCGCGGATTTCGGCTCGCCGATGGCAGAAGCGGCGAAGGGCGAACTCGGAGTGCCTGCATTCTCCGAGCCGGGAATCTCTCCAGACGGGCGGGAAATCGCTTTCATCTCCGGCGGCGATATTTGGACGGTTCCTACGAGCGGTGGCGAAGCGCGCCTGCTGATTTCGAATCCCGCGATCGAGACGCGGCCTCTTTATTCCCCTGACGGCAAGATGCTCGCATTCGGATCCACGCGGACAGGAAATGGCGACGTGTATGTGCTGGTGTTCGCGACGGGCGAGCTCAGGCGGATGACGTTTGACGACGGAGCCGAGACGCCGACAGGGTGGTCGCACGACGGGAAGTGGATCTACTTTCAGACCACCGGACACAACATTTCGGGAATGAACGATATTTATCGCGTGAGCGTCGAGGGCGGAACGCCAATGCCGGTCGCTGCCGACCGCTACGCGAACGAATTCTTCGCTGCACCCGCGCCGGATGGGAAAACGATAGCGATCACTGCTCGTGGAACAAGTTCATCGCAATGGTGGAGGCTCGGGCACAGCCATCTGGATGACGCGGAGATCGATCTGGTTCACGAGACCACTCCGCCTACCTACGAGCCGTTGACTGACGCAGGCGCGAAAGAGCTGTGGCCGATGTGGAGCCCGGACGGGCGGAATATTTTCTACGTGAGCGACCGCGACGGCGCGCAGAATTTGTGGCAGCGCGGCGCGGCGAAGGGCGGATCGGCACGCAAGATCACCAATTTCCGCGATGGGCGCGTTCTGTGGCCCACGATTTCGAGCGACGGGAAGACAATCGTCTTCGAGCGAAATTTTGAGATTTGGAAGGCAGACGCCTCGAGCGGAAAAACAGAGAAAGTCGCGATCATGCGGCGGGGAGTGCCGGCGACCACCAACGTCGAGCACATTTCGCTGGCGCAAGGATTCGGAGCGCTCGTGCTCTCACCCGACGGAAAGAAGATCGCGTTTACAGCGCGCGGGCAGATTTTCGCGGCATCCGCAAAGGACGGCGGAGATGCCGTGCGCGTGACGCACACCTCAAACAGCGAAGACGACGTGGTGTGGTCGCCCGACAGCAAGAAAATCGTTTACGTGAGCGACCGCGACGGCGCGACGCATCTTTTTCAATACGATTTCGTGAAAAACGAAGAGACGCAGCTGACGAAAGCTTCGGCGGGTGATTCGTATCCACAGTTTTCTACCGATGGAAAAACGCTGGCGTTCATCCGCGGCGATCACGAACTTCGCGTGATCGATACCTCCAGCGGGGCCGAGCGGCTGCTTGCCACCGGGATGCTCGAGCGTCCACCACTGGGGGCGCCGCACGCGATGGCTTTTTCGCCGGACAACAAATGGATCGCCTATCTCGATTACGGCGCGCGCGGATTCCGCAATGCCATCGTGATGCCTGTGAGCGGCGGTGAGCGTCACGCGGTGAGCTTTATTTCCAATGCGAACGCCGGAGGACTGATCTGGAGTCCCGACGGCACCTATCTTCTCTTCCTGACGGCGCAGCGGACGGAGCCAGCGCAAGTCGTGCGCCTCGATTTGATTCCGCGAGCGCCGAAATTCCGGGAAGACCAGTTCCGCGAGCTCTTTGACGAGGCGCCCGCGCGCGGCCCGGATCGGACGCGCCAGCAAAATGCGCCGACGGGACCTGCGCCCGCCGCTAACGCCAGCGAACAAACGAACGCTGAGCCTCAGGAGAAGGACGCCGCGAAGGCCGCGGATCAGAAAAAGCTTGCCGCGAAGCCGGTCGAAATCGTGTTTGAGGGCATCCGCCAGCGCCTCACGCGAATCCCCGTCGGGCTGGATATCAACGATGCGCAGCTTAGTCCGGATGGAAAGACGCTTCTGATAGATGCAAGCGTAGGTTCGCAAAACAATTTGTACGTGTATTCGCTTGATGAGCTTTCGAGAGAGCCTGCAGTCGCGCGGCAACTGACCTCTACCGCGGGCGCGAAGCGCAATGCGCAATTCTCGCCGGATGGCAAGGAAGTTTTCTATCTCGAGCAAGGGCGCGTGCAGGTGATCCCGGTGGAATCGCGGCAGGCCCGGCCAATCAACGTGACTGCCGAACTCGACGTGGATTTCCAGAAGGAGAAGTACGAGCTCTTCGAGCAGGCTTGGGGATATCTGCGCGACAACTTCTTTGACGCGAAGATGAATGGCGTGGATTGGACCGCAGTCCACGAAGAATATTTGCCGCGCGTTGAGGCTTCCGCGAATGCCGACGAACTGCGTCGGATTCTGAGCCTGATGGTAGGCGAAGTGAATTCCTCGCATTCGGGCGTGGGCGCGCCCGGAGGCGGCGGACGCGGCGGTGCGGCAGATCCCGGCAGCGGCCGGCTCGGACTGGAATTTGACCGCGCCGAATACGAAAGCGGCGGAAAACTGAAAATCACCGATGTGATCCCGCTGGGACCGGCTGCGCTTGCCGGCAAAATAAAGACAGGCGATTTTCTCCTGGCGGTCGATGGAACGACGATCGATGCGCACACGAACCTGGATCAGCTTATGCAGCACAAGGCCGGAAGGCGGGTCGAATTGACGGTCGCAAATTCGTCCGATGACGCGGAGAAACGCAACGTGGTCGTCCGTCCCGTCTCCGTAAACGCGGAGAAGAATTTGCTCTACCGCGAATGGGTGGAGCAGCGTCGAGCGTATGTCGAGAAGGTGAGCAACGGGCGGTTGGGCTACGTGCACATGAACGACATGTCAGAGCAATCGCTCCAGCAGCTTTACATGGATCTTGATTCGCAAAACCAGGCGCGCGACGGAGTGGTGATCGACATTCGCAACAACAACGGCGGCTTCGTCAACGTCTACGCGATCGACGTGCTGGCGCGCCGGCCCTATCTGACGATGACGCCGCGCGGACTCGAGGGCTTTCCAGCGCGCGCTCAGCTTGGCCAGCATTCGCTGGAGCGCCCGACGATTCTCGTGACGAACCAGCACTCGCTTTCGGACGCGGAGGATTTCACCGAGGGTTATCGCGCGCTGAAACTTGGAAAAGTGGTGGGCGAGCCCACCGCGGGGTGGATCATCTACACGTCAAACGTCACGCTGGTTGATGGGACGAGCCTGCGGTTGCCGTTTATTCGCATCACGACGGCCGAAGGCGAAAACATGGAGATGCACCCGCGGCCGGTGGACGTCGCGGTGACGCGTCCCGTGGGCGAAAGCTATACCGGTCGCGATTCACAGCTTGATGCGGCGGTGAA
Source organism: Candidatus Acidiferrales bacterium (assembly GCA_035710585.1). Classification (GTDB taxonomy): domain Bacteria; phylum Acidobacteriota; class Terriglobia; order Acidiferrales; family UBA7541; genus DASTCZ01. The sequence continues at coordinate 9,902 of DASTCZ010000264.1, forward strand.
GGAATTACTCGGCCAAATCGGCGGCCCGACCAGCAAAGCGTCAACGCGCTGACTGCTCCAGCGAAATAAACGGCGTCTGGGCGATTTTTATTTCATCACCGCGATTTCAAGATCGCCGTCGCGGCGGTGTACCTCCACTTCGACTCCGCGCGTCAGGCGCCGCACGGTGAAATCCGTGCGGGCGTTTCCGATGGTGAGATTTTCCACGTTGATCCACTGCACGCTTTCCGGCAAGCAGGAATTTCGAAAGTGTAGAAACGGCTTGAGGCCGTCTATCGAAAGCCCGAGGCACGCGTTCAATAGCATGTAAAGCGCGGCCGAAGCCCACGATTGCGGCGAGCATGCGACGGGATAAAGCGTGGGGCCATCGCCCGCGCGTCGGCGAAACCCACAGAAAAGTTCCGGCATGCGATTGGCTTCAAAGTGCACGCTGGCCTCGAAGAGGCTCTCCAGAATCTGCAGCGAAAAGCGCGTCATCCCGTACCGCGAAAGGCCGTAAGCCACGATGGCGTTGTCGTGCGGCCACACAGAGCCGTCGTGATACGACATCGGATTGTAGCGAACTTCGCGCGCGGAGACTGTACGGACTCCCCAGCCGGAGTAAGTATTCATATCGAGCAGGGAATCGGCGATTCGCGGCGCACGGTGCTTCAGCGCGATGCCGCTGAAAAGGCAGTGCCCGGGGTTTGAAGTCACAACGGCGCATTGTTTCTTGCGGCCATCGAGCGCGAGTGCATAGGTGCCCAGCTCGTCGTTCCAAAATGCGCGATCGAATGCCCGCCGCAAATCGCGAGCCGCCTCGCGATGCTCGCGCCCGCGGTTTTCTTCGCCGAGCGCCTCGGCAATTCGCGCTGCCGCCAACTTCGCCCCATAAACGTAGCCCTGGACTTCGCACAGGGCGATCGGCCCGTCGGCGAGCGTTCCGTCCGAATGAAAAACGGAATCGTAGGAATCCTTCCATCCCTGCTGAATCAAACCGCTCGAGGAGCGTCGCGAGTATTCGACGAATCCATCGCCATCCACATCGCCATGACGCGCGATCCATACGAGCGCTTTTTCCAGGTTTGGCCAGATTTTTCGGATGAAATCGAGATCGCCGGTGCGCTGATAGTAGGCCCCGGCCAGCACCACGAATAGCGGAGTGGAATCGATGCTGCCGTAATATCGGCCGAAGGGAATTTCCTTCGTCGCGGCCATTTCTCCGCGGCGAAGCTCGTGAAGAATTTTTCCAGGCTCAGAGTCCTGTTCGTCGTTGCTCTCCGTCGCCTGTGTTTCGGCGAGAAACTGGAGAACGCCTTTCGCAATTGCCGGCGCGAGCCACAGAAGCTCCAGCGCTGTGATTATCCCATCGCGCCCGAAAACAGTGTTGAACCACGGAATTCCCGCGTAGGGATACGGCCCTTCTGGATTCCCGACGGTCATCATCTGAAGATCGGCTTCCGAGCGGCGCAGCCAATCGTTGAAGCGCGGGTTCGACGTGCTCAGATGACAGCGGCGCGCATCGATGCGCTCGTTGACGTGCATGATTTCGAGATTGGCGTTTTTGTGCTCGATCGGCGC
>DASTCZ010000265.1:0-8012 GCA_035710585.1 Candidatus Acidiferrales bacterium
GAGCACGATTCGGCTCAGCCGCGGAAAGCCGCTCGGATCATTCAACCTGAGAATTAAAACGCTGCCGCGGGGCTCAACGAGAAGGGAAGTATCCGCCGCCACGCGAATCTAGTTGCGCGCCGGTAGATGTTCGTTCACGAACTTCACGATGTCTTGCGTGGACGTTCCCGGCAAGAAAATTTCGGAGATTCCGGCTTTTTTCAGTCCGGGAATGTCCTGCTCGGGAATGATCCCTCCCACAAGCACCATCACGTCGTTCATTCCTTTTTTGCGCAGCAGGTCCATCAGTTGCGGGCAAAGCGTGTTGTGCGCACCGCTCAGAATTGAAAGTCCGATCACGTCCACATCTTCCTGCGCGGCGGCCGAAGCGATCATCTCTGGCGTTTGCCGCAAGCCTGTATAGATGACTTCCATACCGGCATCGCGCATGGCGCGAGCGATTATTTTCGCTCCGCGGTCATGCCCGTCTAGCCCCGGCTTCGCTATCAGCACTCGGATTCTTTTGGTCGGCATGTGGCCTACGTGATCGCCACTTCCTCGTACGTCCCAAACACCTCGCGCATCGCGTCGCAAATCTCCCCCAACGTCGCGTACGCTTTCACCGCATCGTAAATATGCGGCATCAGGTTCTCGCTACCTTCCGCCGCTTTCTTCAGCTGTGTCAGCCGCCGCTCCACTTCTTCCTTCGACCGCTCCCCGCGCAGCTTCTTCAATCGCTCGCCCTGCCGAGTTGCCACCGTCTCATCGATCTGCAGGATCTCGATCGGCTTCTCTTCCGCCACAAAATCATTCACGCCGACGATGATTTTCTCCTTGCGGTCCACAGCCAGCTGATACTTGTAAGAAGCTTCCGCAATTTCTCGCTGCGGGTATGACCGCTCGATCGCCGCGACCATTCCGCCGAGCGCATCGATCTTTTCGATGTAGTCCCACGCTCCGTTTTCCACATCCGTCGTCAGCGCTTCCACGAAATACGATCCACCCAATGGATCCACTGTATTCGTCACGCCGCTCTCGTGCGCGATGATCTGCTGCGTGCGCAACGCGATCGTCGCCGCGAACTCCGTTGGCAGCGCCCAAGCCTCATCCAGCGAATTCGTGTGCAACGACTGTGTACCGCCCATCACCGCCGCCATCGCCTGCAGCGCTGTCCGCACGACGTTGTTGTACGGCTGCTGCGCGGTCAGCGAACAACCCGCCGTCTGCGTGTGGAAGCGCAACGCCCACGTTCGCGGGTTCTTCGATCCGTAGCGCTCGCGCATCGCCTTGTACCAAATCCGCCGCGCCGCACGGTACTTGGCGATCTCTTCGAAGAAATCGTTGTGCGCGTTGAAGAAAAACGATAGCCGCGGCCCGAACTCATCCACATCGAGCCCGCGCTTCATCCCCCATTCGACGTACTCCAGCCCGTCGCGAAGCGTGAATGCGAGCTCCTGAATTGCCGTCGAACCCGCTTCGCGAATGTGGTATCCGCTGATCGAAATCGGATTGAACCGCGGCGTGTGCTTCGTCCCGAACTCGAACGTGTCGATCACCAGCCGCATTGAAGGCTCGGGCGGGTAGATGTATTCCTTCTGCGCGATGTATTCCTTCAGGATGTCGTTCTGGAGCGTTCCCGAAATCTTCTTCCAGTCCGCGCCCTGCCGCTCCGCCACCGCCAGATACATCGCCCAAATCACCGCCGCCGGCGAATTGATCGTCATTGACGTGGTGACGTCGGCGAGCGGAATCTGATCGAACAACACTTGCATGTCCGCCAGCGAACTTATCGCCACACCGCATTTGCCGACCTCGCCCTCCGAGAGAGCGTGGTCGGAGTCATAGCCCATCAGCGTCGGCAGATCGAACGCTACCGATAAGCCAGTTTGGCCCTGGCTCAGCAAGTATTTGAATCGCTTATTCGTGTCCTCTGCGGTGCCGAATCCGGCGAATTGCCGCATTGTCCACAGCCGCCCGCGATACATCGTGGAATGAATTCCGCGGGTATAGGGCGGTTCGCCCGGCAATCCCAGGTCGCGTTGCGCGTCCCAGCCCGCCAAATCGGCTTCTGTATAGAGCCGTTGGATCGGGAATCCGGAAGTGGTGGTGAATTCTCGCGATCGCTCGGGCGATTTTTCGAGCGTCGGCTTCAACGTCTTTTCCTCCCAGGCACGCTCCGCGGCGGATGGCGTTCGCTGTTCGCGCCCGCGTTCTTCTACCGCTGCGTTCGAGGATATTTTGTCCGGCATTTCGTCCGCTCCCGGCGCCCACGCAGCGCCACCCAACGAATTCAGGCCCCGCAATTCAGTTTACGGCAAAGCTCCGTTCGTCAGCAACTTGCGCCGCACCCACAAAAAATCGGCCCGAAGCAATTCGCCTCGGGCCGATTCTAAGTGGAAATTCCGCGATCAATTGAACCGATCGCGAACAAATTAGTGTTGCTGTTGGACCCTCGCCTCGCGCTTCGGCACTGCCGGGTTGCCGTCAAGCGGCGCCGCAACTGTCGCATCGGCGTTGCTTAGCGGCCCGGTCAGGAGTTCTCCCGTGGAGGATGTGCCAGGAATCAAATTGTTTCCCGGAGTTCGCTTCGCGCTCTGCACTTCGATGTTGTTCACGCTAAACGTGCGCCCCATCGCTCGGTCGAATTGAACCTTCGCTTCCACGAGGTTTACTTCCGCGCGGACCTCCTGGCTTTCAAATGTCGCCAGCGTCTGCTGCTGCTGCACGACGGCCAGCGGAGTCGCGGTGCCGTATTGCAGTTCTTTCGTGGTCGCGTCCAAGGCTTCTTGCTGGAACCGTACCGTCGCCTGGGCCGCCAGGAGAGTTGCGCGCGCCTGTTGCAGAGTAATCTGCGCATTGCTCACATCAACAGCGATTACGTTCTGCTGCTGCTGCAGCTTCGTCAAGTCCATCCGCTGCGTCACCAGGGCAGTGATGCTGTCCGCCTGGGCGGAGCGGTTTCGAATCGGGAGTTGAAACGTCATCGACGCACCGTACTGCGGAAACTGCCCGTGAACGATTTGACTGAACGCCGACCCAACGCCGGTGTTGCTAACCGTGGAAGGCAGCGTAACCGCAATGGGTGTAAACCCTCCAATCGGAGCGCCTGCCGCATTCACAATCGGGTCATTCAGATTCGCGATAAAGGTGTTCGGCACCACTCCGCCCGGAAGCACTTCGCGTCCGCCGAGGCCCGTCCACCCGTAGTTGCCCTGCAACAACAAGCTCGGGAGCAATTCGTTTTTGGTCGCTTGAATGTTGATATCGTCGCTCTTCAGGTTGATCAGCGATTCTTGGTAGTCCGGGCGGTTCGTCAGCGCTTCCTTCACCGCGTCCGCGAGAGCAAGATTCTCCGTTACCGGGGGAAGATAGGTATTGTCTGTGGGTACGATTTCGATATTCGCGAGTTCCGGCATTAGCGGATTCTTCGTAATCGCCGCGAGCAGAATCACTTGGTCCTGCAGCACGGCCGTCTGCGCTTGAATCAAGCCCTGATTGGCGCTCGCCACGTTGGCTTCCGCGGACGTCACGTCGAGCGGAGCCAGCGTCCCAATCTGTACTTGCTTCTGGTCGTCGCTTAGCAGCCTATTCGCCGCCTCGAGTACTTTCTGCTCTACACCGACGAACTGGCGCGCAAACACGAGTTCCCAATAATCCTGCGCCACGGTGGTAACGCTTGTGAGAATCTGCTGCTTGAATGCATAGTCGCTCGAGAGCTTTGTATTCTTCGCAACCAGGATGAAGCGCTTGTTGGGAACCAGACCCAGTCCGCGCAAAAGGTTTTGTTGCACGGTTACGTTCAAGCTGGAGGTTACTGAAGGATTGAACGTATTAGCGCCGTTGCTCGCCAGCCGCGTGTTGCTCTGCGTCACGATGAAATTCGTGCCTGTCGGAAATCCTTCGAGATACGTGCTGTTCGCTTGAAATTGGTGCTGCGAGAGCGACGCTACGCCCGCGCCGGCGCCGGTCAAGAACGGGTTCGCAACCGGAGAATTCGATGTCGTTACACCGCTGATCAGCTGATAGAGCGGGTCAAAACTCTGCACGTTGGGCACGGCGCTGAAGGGCTTCTGCTTCAACCACGCAGCTTCCGCGAGCCACGGCGTATATCGCGCCACGGCAATGTCCATATTGTTTTCCAGCGCCAGCGCAATCGCGTCCTGCAATGAAATCACGAGCTTCCCGTCTTTGATCAAGTCCTGCAGGCGGCTCGTGTTCGTCAAATTCGGCATCGGCACATGGAGCTGCGTATAGGGCGCGATCAGGTTTGGAAACGCGCGTTTACCGTTGACGTACTCACTCTGTCCTTGATCAGATTCCTTCTTTGGCGACGGAGGCGGAGGCGGGGGCCCCAGCTGGGTGCCGGTCGGATTCTGGCTCGCCGGTGGGGTGGCCTGGCTCTGCGTATTTTGTTGTCCGGTAGCCATCTGGCCCGTCTGAGTCTGCTGTTGCGCGTTAACAGGCGCTACTGGCGCGAGGGTGATCGCCAGCATCAGCACCAGCACACCCGTCATGCGTATGTACCTGAACATTATTCGCCGTTCCTTTCCAGCCTTGAGGTTACAGAATTGTCCTACGATGGATTCAAATGAATTAAACGTCTCAGAGCGCCGCTTTGTTTCAACTATTTACGGCTGTTCGTCCCGGATTTCGGGCCGGCTTCGTCCGATTTACGCGCCATTTCAGAGGGCTGCTGAGCGGCCCTCCGGACCTTCGAAGAGCGCAAATCTTACCAGCGGCAGGCTTTCTTGACAACGAGGCATACGCACCCTACGCTGCTCGCGAACATGCAAGCCGAACAAGTCATTGAGCTTCTCAAATCCACCGACGCAATCCTGTCCGGGCACTTTCAGCTTTCATCCGGGCTTCACAGCGATACCTATGTGCAATGCGCCCTGGTGCTTCAGTATCCCGACTACGCAGCGCGACTTGGCGCGGCGCTGGCGGTGCAATTCGCGGCCACCGAGATCGATGCTGTGGTGTCGCCGGCATTGGGAGGTTTGATCATCGGGCAGGAGACGGCGCGCGGACTGAGCGCCGGGAAGGGAACTCCCGGTGGAGTTCCGGCGATGTTTGTTGAGCGGGACTCGACTGGCGCGCTCACGCTGCGGCGCGGTTTCCGCGTCTCGCCAGGGCAGCGAATCCTCGTGGTCGAAGACGTGTGGACTACTGGCGGCTCGACGGCCGAGGCAATGCGCATCATCGAGCAGCACGGTGGCCGGGTTGTCGGCGCGGGCGCGATCATCAATCGCAGCATCGGTCCGCTGCACTTTCCCGTGCTCACCAAATCGCTCGTGCAACTTCAGATCGCCAGCTACGCGCCGCCGGATTGCCCACAATGCGCCGCAGGAAATGTATCGGTGAAGCCCGGCTCCCGCTTCGCCAAGCCCGCTTGAACACGACCGGCTTCGGGCCCGCACGCGTGCGATAATCTCCGCCTTCATGCATTGCATCAAGCTCACGCTCGCCTATGACGGATCGCCGTTCCACGGATGGCAGATCCAGCCGGGCAAGCCGACAGTTCAGGGCACGCTCGTAGAAGTCGCCGAGCGGCTCACGCAACACCGCGTGCAAATCTTCGGCGCAGGACGAACCGATGCGGGCGTGCACGCGCTGGGCCAGGTGGCGCATTTCCGCACGCACTCGGAACTGCGTCCGGCGGAATTCCAACGCGCGTTTAACGCTCTGCTGCCTCCGGCAATCCGAGTCATTTCTGCGGAGGAAGTCGGCCCGGACTTTCACGCGCGCTGGCAGGCGCTCGCGAAAACATATCAATACCGAATTTACCGAGGCCGAGTTCTTTCGCCCTTCGACGCCCGCTACGTGCTGCACGATCCGTATCCACTCGACGTCGCTGCGATGTCGCGCGCGGCACGGCTTTTTGAGGGAACGCACGACTTTGCGTCCTTTGCGGCAAGCACGGGCAATGACCAGGGCGATCGAGAGCGCAGCACCGTCCGCGAAATCTACTCGTCGCAATTCTTCGTCCGCTCTGGCAATCCGCTCTGCAATAACTTTACCGGCGCGATTGGCGCAGTCTCCTGTGAGGCACTCACGACCCCGCGTGCGGATGCATCCGGCCTTTCCGCTTCGAGCGCAGACGGGACGCACGAGCTGATCTACAGCGTTCGAGGCAAATCCTTCATGCGATTCATGGTTCGCAAAATTGTGGGAACTCTGCTTGATGTCGGCCGCGGCCGCCTCGCGGTAACAGACATTCCGCAGCTTTTCGAACTGCGTGATCGCTCAAAATCCGGACCGACGATCGCGCCGCAAGGCCTCTATCTTGTTTCTGTGGAGTATCCCGATCCGCTGAAGTGGTGAGCGCGAAATCAGCCGTATCGCAACCGTAAGCAAATAACAACGCTGCCGACCGCGATGCTTGACCCGGATTTCGCGCGCGGGTAATCTTCCGCGAAATCGTCGGAAAATTTGCTTCGTCGGAAATTTCATTGGGAGTGACGCGAATGCGACGCCGCCAACTGATTCTGCTCATCGGTATATTGGGGTTCGCCACACTGGCCGCGAAGGCCGACGATTTCTGGGCGAAGAAGGATTCTACGCAATGGTCGAAAGACGAATGCAGGAAATTGCTGACCGACTCCCCCTGGGCCAAGCGCGCAATCGTCGAAAATAATAATTCGAATACCAGCATGCCCTCGGCGTCGCGCGACGCGGGCAGCTCCGGTGGCGCGAATTACGGCACCGGCGAGATCGACTACCGCGTGCAGCTACGTTCCGCTGCACCGGTCCACCAGGCGCTGATCCGCCAACGGCAACTCGACGCTAACTATGACGCGATGAGCGCCGCAGACAAAAAAGCGTTTGACGCTAAGACCGACGCGATGTTTACGGACATCACTGACGACGTGGTCGCGGTACACGTGAACTACAGCGCGAACCGCGACGAGCTTGCAAACGTGATTGCGCAGACGTGGCGCAACGTCGGTGAAGGCACCGTGCCGGCCGATCTCTGCATCATCGGCGACGGAAATAAGAAAGTGACCGCGGTGAAGTACGCCGCGTCCCCCGACTCCTCTGAGTTCGACGCGCTGTTTCCTCGCAGCGCAGTAGGCGGCGCAAAATCGATCAAGATTCAGATCCCCAGCCCGCCGATCGGCGATTTCGGCGGCAAACTCGTAAATATCGAGTTCAAGCTCGACAAAATGACGTTCAACGGCAAGCCGAGTTTTTAGGTCTCAAAAGCGGAAAACTGGAGGGAGGAACCAACTCCGCGCGCTCGGAGCGCTCACCGAAACACAGAGCTCCACGAAAAGCCCAGCGCATGTGCGGTGAAATAGCAGCACGTAACGATGGCCGCAAACATCGCCGTCACAATCATCGAAATCAGGAAAAAGCGCGCCCCTGCGTGTTTCGTGGGTTTCGCATTGGCGCAGTGTTCAGTGCAAAAAACGCTGCCCGCAATGGGCATGCGCTCGCAATTCAGACAAGTGGTCATTTCGTGCTCCGGGCATATTGAACCGCGCAGGGCCGTGCACGCTCAATGAACGGAAAGTACCGGGCGATTAGAACCAAAGGGCGGAACACTGCGCGCTGTGATTTGGGTCGCGCACCGCAAACTGAAGAAATGACGTAAATGGGGCAGTACTACCTCCGGCAGGCAGATGCGAAGCAGCGCGCCCCGAGACATTCTTCACACACCAAAGAGAACTTTCCTGAAATACGCATCCACGGAGTCGCGAATTTCCGCGCTCGTCGAGTACGCAAGCAAGTTTTCCTCGCTAATCGACCAACTGAGGTCGCGTCCCCTCACGCGTCCTTCCACGATGAACAGCGTCGTCTTCGGAAACCGCGACCAGCGCAGCGGCTTCTCAAGTTTCAGGCCACGCGGTTCCAGCAAAGACTTGATGGCTTCTTCGATTGATTGCTGAGCAGTGCGAAGACTTTCTTCTGACACGAATCCCCCCGAAATGCGCACACGCGCGACGGTTCGCAATTGCGCACGCAAAACAGCAAAGTTCGAGAGGGATTTGCAAAAATATAGGCGGCTCGCTGCCGCTTGTCATCCACTA
>DASTCZ010000266.1:0-22819 GCA_035710585.1 Candidatus Acidiferrales bacterium
GTCGTCGGTCATCAGTTCGCGTTCGGCCTGCGTGACGGCCTCTGCGTGATGGACTTTGTCCTTCAGCCTGTCGAACGTGGCGATCTTGGAGCGGTCACCCATGGCAACTTCGGCGCGATTCGCGCGACTCGCGGCTTGGGAGCGGCGATGGCGCGCGATGAGCAGCTCGCGTTTCGATTTCGCTTCCGTGAGCTTTTGCTCGAGCTTGATGAGTGCGGCCTTGAGCGTTTCCACTTGCGCCTTTTGATCCGCAACCTGGCTGGCGTAGCTCTGCGAAAGCTGCTGGAAGCTGCGATAGCGTTCCAGTGCGGAGCGCGCGAGATCATCTTGCTGCTTGTCCACGGCGCGTTCGGCCTTGCGATACCAGTCGGACGCCGAGTCTTCATTTTCCTTCAACTTTTTTTCGAGCATGTGTTGATCCGCAATGGAGACTGCGACCTGCGTCTTCACTTGCAGGTATTGGTTTTCCATGTCGAGGATCACCTGTTTGATCATCTTCTCGGGATCCTCGGCGCGGTCGATCAGGTCGTTGAGATTCGCGCGAATTAATGTCGTGACTCGTTCGAGTAATGCCATGATGATCTCCTTCGATTCCAGAATTGCTGCGTTCCCCGCGGCCGCTAGCGAATAGCGGCCGGAGGAACATCCGTCGAAGGCGGAATGGCCGGCGGCGGAGTGACGATCGGCTTCGGTGACTTGTCGCCGATCAGGCGGATTTTGCCGAGCAGGTCCGACATGGGTATGCCGGAGAGCGCTTCGAAGAGCGCGGGCACCTGCGCGGCGATTTTGGTGATGTCTCCGGTGAGCTTGTTGGCGCCGGCGGCGTCGCCATTTCCGGTGGAAACGATGGTGATGCGGTCGACATTGGCCAGCGGCGCGGAGATGGCTTTCACCACTTCCGGGAATCCGCTGATCAGTTTGTCGAGGACCGCAGCCTGGTTGTATTCCTGATAGGCTTCGGCTTTTACGTTCATTGCCTTCGCTTCGGCCTCGCCCTTCTTGAAAATAATTTCGGCTTCGGCTTCGCCCTGCGCGCGAATCGAAGCTGCGTGGCCATCGGCTTCGGCCATGAGGCGCGCTTTTTCGGCGTTGGCGAGCGTTTCGATTTTCTGGCGCTCCACTTCCGCCTGCTTCAGCACGGTGGCGACGAGTTCCTTTTCGCGGCGCGCGATTTCGGCTTCCTGCACCTTTACCTGCGCTTCGCGCTGGACTTGTTCGACGCGGACAGATTCGGCGACGACCTGCTGCTGCATGATGTTGGTCTCGATTTCGTAGGCTTTATCGGCTTGCGCCTGCGCTTTCTTGACGTTTTCCATGAAGGCGGCCTTTTTGATGTCGAGGTCGCGTTGCGCTTCGGATTGCTTCGCGAGCGAAGCGGTTTCGGCGGCGACTCGCTCCTGATCGGCCTGCGCACGAGCGATTGCGGCGGCGCGAGTGGCTTCGGCGCGCTTGATGGCGATGTCGCGTTCGGCTTCGGCGGCGGCGACTTCGGCATCGCGCTTGATGCGCGCGACGTCGGGGCGGCCCATGTTGGCAATGTATTCGTTTTTGTCGCGGACTTCCTTGATGGTGAACGAGATGACTTCGAGACCCATCTTGTTCATGTCGTCGGCGCAGGTGGAGCGCATGCGGTCGGCGACCATCTCGGGTTCCTTGACGATTTGCTCGACCGTGAGCTGGCCGATGATGCCGCGGAGGTGGCCCTCCATCACGAGACGGATCAGGCCTTCGCGTTGTTCGGGCGGCTTGGTCAGGAATTGCTCCGAGGCCGTGCGGATGGATTCGGGATCGGACTTCACTTTTATTTGCGCGACGGCTTCAACGGTGACGGCGACGCCCTGCACGGTGTAGAGATCCTGCTGCGGGGCGACGTCAAAGGACATGAGCTCGAGCGAAAGTTCGCGGCAGACTTCGAGCATCGGGAAAATGATCGTGCCGCCGCCTTTCACGACGCGCGTGCCGCGGACGCCGTAAACGATGAGAGCTTCGTGCGGACCGGCCTTGCGAACCATCCGCGCGAGAAATCCCATGAGAAACATGGTGGCCAGCACGGCCAGACCGATATAAATCCAGGCGACATTCAGCGTTTCCATGATTTGTCTCCTTTCACGAGCACCGCGGCGACGCAGACCAGCGACTTCAGCGTTACGACCGCCAAGACTCCGAATGCAATCCAGAATGCATGCATGACATCACCCCACGGCACTTCGTCTACTTCTCCTCAACTGGTGAACTCTTCCCAGCGGCGCACGTACGCGATGCCGCGTTCGTAACGCGCGATGACCACTTCGGCGCCCTTTTCGATCGGCGCACCGGAATCGCTGCGCGCGCCGGAGACGCGGCGGACGCCACCTTGCGTGAAAACCATTTCGCCGGTACCGCCCGGGCGGATGGGTACGGTGATGCGTCCGACCATGCCGTCGAGGCGGTAGTCGGCGTCGTCCAGAGCGGTCTCATGCTTCAGCAGAAAATCGACGAAGAACCAGGAGACTCCCGCCGCGCCGACGACGCCAGCCAGAGTCGCAAACGCAAGCGCGGCCAAATACCACATGCGATAGCGCATGGTGAGCAGGTAGCCGACTCCGCCAAACCACGCGAGAAACGCGAGCACCGCGGCAGAATTGATCCAGCTCGGGCCGCGCCCGGCTTTCATACCGCCGCGAACCGCGCCGCCGGCGTGGCCCGCCGCGCCCGCGTGCGCCCAGTGCGTGTGCAACCGGAACGGCAGATGCACGTGAAACGCGCCGGACAGAAACGAGAGCAAGCTGAGCGTGAATCCCACGCCAAAACAAACCAGGTAGAAGACAGGCCAGTTCATGGCGTCCTTTCCGCCGGGTCACTTCGAACGCGCCGGAAATTACCGAGCGCGGTGACTGCTATGCCCGCCGACCGCGGGCTTCTGCCGCATCGCTTCGCGGCATCAAGACTTCGTGCAACTGCTCGGCCAGACCGGGCGCGCGCAAAATCTCCGCAATGAGCAGTAGTGCGGCGCGCGTGTCCGGCTGCTGGACCAACGTTTCGAGCGCGTGGGCCAACTTCGGGTCGCTGCCAAAGCGATCAGCGCCCGCGGAAAGCCACGCGTCGAGCTGATCTTCGCTGACGCGCAAATCGGAAATCAGCAGTGAGTGATAGCCCTCCGGATCGTTCACGAGGAAGCCCGGCTCGACGCGGAAAAATTTGGCGAGCATCTCACGCGTGGTGGCGGTGAGATGCGGACGCGCGCCGGATTCGATCTGCGAGAGATACGACTGGCTGATCGAGCGGCCGATTTCTTTTTTCATCGCGCGCACCACTTCCGGCTGGGTCATGGGGCGCCCCAGATTGCGGAGGGCACCTTCGACGGAGCGGAGGGAGCGGAGTTTGGAGCCGAGATCCATGGAATTGTTCCGGGTGAATTGCGCCTAGCCGCTAATTCCTAATTGCGATTTCTATATAGCAATATGCGATATTCGTGTCAAGCGAAATCAGACTGCCAAAGAACGGTTTGCGAAGCCGCCACGTAACAGATGGATTTGCAAGCACTTAGAGGTGGAAAGGGATGGTGTAGCTAGGCTGGGTCTTCACCTTTGCGGAGGTCCTTCAAGTCGATGCCGAGGTGCTGGCACTTCTTATAAAGATGGCTGCGTTCGAGGCCCAGCGCCTTCGCGACATTGGTCATGTGGTAGTGATTCTTGGCGAGTTCGGCGAGGAGAACTTCGCGCTCATAGTTTTCGACGCGCTCAGCGAGAGTGCCGGCGTCTACTGCAGCAGAATCTGTTTGGCCGGCGGTGGATTGCGGGAGCGCGGCGCGAATCTCGGCCGCACCGATGCTAGAGCCGGAGGCGAGCAGCAATACGCGTTCGATCACGTTGCGCAGTTCGCGGATGTTGCCCGGCCAAGAGTAGCGCTGCAACGCCTCTAGCGCTTCGGGGGCGAAGGGAATTTCCTTCCAGCTATTTTGCGCCGCGACCTGCTTTGCGAAGTGTTGCGCGAGGACGGGGATATCGTCGAGGCGTTCACGGAGAGGCGGCAAGACAATCGGGAAGACGTAGACGCGGTGGAAGAGGTCCTGGCGGAACGCATTTTGCTTTACGAGCTCTTCGAGATTCCGGTGAGTCGCGACGATCACGCGCACGTCCACTCTTTGGGGCTTGTCGCCGCCGACGCGCTCGACTTCACCTTCTTCGAGCACGCGCAACAACTTCGCCTGCATAGCGAGAGGCATATCGCCGATTTCGTCGAGAAAGAGTGTGCCGCCATCGGCCTGCTCGAATTTGCCGGAGTGACGCGAGCCCGCTCCAGTGAACGCGCCCTTTTCGTGGCCGAAAAGTTCGCTTTCGATCAGCTCGGCAGGAACCGCTGCGCAATTCAGCGTGATGAAGGGGCCTTCACGCCGCTGACTTTTTTCGTGGAGAGTGCGCGCGACGAGCTCCTTGCCCGTGCCGGTCTCGCCCAGGATGCAGACTCGCGTTTCGCTTGCAGCGACGCGCGCAATCTGCGCCATGAGTTTTTCCATCGCAGCGCCCTGCCAGACGATTTCGTGGCGGCCCAGGCGGTGTTTGAGGTCGCGATTTTCGCGCTCGAGGCGCGAAAGCTTGAGCACATTTTCGACGGTGACGAGGAGCTTGTCGGTGGAAAGCGGCTTTTCGAGAAAATCGACGGCGCCCAGGCGTGTGGCGCGCACGGCGATCTCGATATTGCCCTGACCGGACACCATGACAACGGGAGTGGTCACGCCCGCGGCCTTCAAATCCTCCAGGAGGCCGATGCCGTCGCGGCCCGGCATCACGACGTCGGAGAAGATGAGATCGAATCGCTCGGACTTCGCGAGTTCGAGAGCGCGGGCGGCGTTGTCACAGACGCTCGCTTCATACCCGGCGAGACGGAACGCGCGGGAGACGGAGGCCAGGGTATTGGCGTCGTCATCGACGATCAGGAAATGAGCCTTTGGCGGCAAAGGGATCTCAGTTTTTCACGGCGGTTTCAGGAGTTTCGATGGCAGCAGGCGCAACTTCGTCGTCTGGCGGATCGGGGTGATCCGCGCGATCTGTACGGGCAGTCGAGCGTTTCGGTGGATGGATGGGCAGTTCAATTGAAAAAGTGGTGCCCGTGCCGGGGACGCTTTCGACGGAAATTTTTCCGGAGTGGTCGCTTACAACCGATTGGACGACCGCGAGCCCCAGGCCGGTGCCGTGACGCTTCGTGGTGTAGTACGGAGTGAAGAGCCGGTCGCATTCTTCGGGCGTGAGGCCGGTGCCGGTGTCCGAAATTTGCACGCGCGCCGCGCCATTTCGCGAAGCGGTACGGACAGTGAGCGTGCCGCCCGCGGGCATGGCGTCGAGCGAATTCAGCACGAGATTGCAAAGCGCGCGATGCAAGAGGTCCGGATCGGCCTGAATCGGCGGCAAACTTTCGTCGAGATAGAGCTCAGGGGTAATCGTCGGGCGGCCGACGGCGCTGAATTGCGCGTCATAAACCCGGACGGCGCTGCGCACGGCTTCATTGAGATTGAGCTGCTGGAGCTGCGGCGCGGGCATCTTCGAAAAATCGCTGAAGCGGCCGATGACCGTTTTCAGATTTTCAAGTTCCGCGCGAAGAGTTGCCGTGGATTCCTGAAAAACTTCGTCAAACTGCTCCGGTGATTGCTGGCGCGCACGCTGTAAATTCTCGATGGTGAGCTGTAAAGGGAAGAGCGGATTTTTCAATTCATGCGCGAGGCGGCGAGCGAGTTCGCGCCAGGCGGCGACGCGTTCGGACTGCACGAGCTTATCGCGCTGCGAGGCGAGCTGGCGGGTCATGTCGTTGAAGCTCGCGGCGAGCTCTCCGATCTCATCAGACGAGCGCACATCGACGCGCGTGTTCCAATTGCCTGCAGCGACGGCGTGGGCGCCGGTGGCCAGCTCGGCGATGGGCCGTGAAATTCGCGCCGCGGCCCATACGCTGACGAGCACGCCGAGCAAGATTCCCGCGCCGCCGACGAGTACGCCGAGCGTGCGGATAAAATTGACGAGAGCAACCTGATCCTTGCGCGAGCTGCCGACCAGCAAAATGCCGAGCACTTGATTCTGCCGCCCCATCTGCGGAATGGCGTGAAAGCTTTCGGTGCTGGCGGGATCGCTCGTCCACTGAATCGTTTCTTCGGCGGGTGCGGCCTGGCGCGAGGCGCGCTCGATTACGCGCGAAAGCCGGTCAGGCTGAGCGACTTCCCCATTGGAGTCGATCAGCGCTGCGGAATCGAATTCGGGCTTGAGCACAGGGTAGAACATGGCACGCATGCCGGGCGGAGGCACGAGCGCGGCGAGAAAATTTTTGTCCACGCTCAACCCGCCCGCGAAATAAAGTTTCTTGTCGCCCACTTCGACGACGCGCACGGAAGTCACGGCGAGGGCCGTGCCGTTTGGCAGTTCGATGCGGCGCAAAAAGGGGCGGGTGGAGTTCCAATCGACGCCGGGTTCGAGCAGCCAATCGAGTTTGTAGCCGAAGCGCGCCGGGTATTCGAAGGACGAAATGATGGAGCCGTCGCTGCCTGCGATGTCGAGGTAATCGAGGTGGTAGGAACCGGCGAGGCCGGTGGCGTCATTGACGTACTCGGAAGGATCCGTGCCGCGCGAAAGACGGATGGCCATGGTCATGGTGGCCTGCGAATCAGGGTCGGCAATCGCGGCGACGCGCGCGGTGGCCTCATCGGCGCGTTGCGCAAATTCTTTTTGGAATTGCTGGATGAGCGCGTCCGTGCGCGGCTGATCGAGTTCCTCAAAATGTTTCTGCGTGTAAGACGAAATGCCCCAGGTCACCAACGTCACGGCAACAACAATCGTGACGGTGAAAATCAGGGCGAGTTTTACGCGAAAGCTCATAGCGGTTTATTGGCGATTGTGATTTGGCCGGTCGATGTCCGAATTTCCGGCGTTGCTCTGCGAAGATAATGGAGCGCCTTCTAACCACGCATCGGCGAGCCGCCATTCACCCCAGCGTGGCGCGGTCCAATCGTGGACGGACGGCGCCGCAGCCGAAAGTTCGGGAAGAAAAGCGATCGGGATCACGTTTCCTGCGGCAATAGCATTCCGCTCGGCCTCGTAACGCTGCTGTGCGGTCGAAAGCTCCGGACGGACGGCGATTGCCTGCGCGCGGGCGAGTTCGAACTGTGCGAGCAGCCCTGAAAGCGCGGACTCCGCGTCCGGAGGCGACAATCGGCGACGCACGAGGCGCAGGCCCGCGTGCGATTCACGGCCAGAAGATTCCATCGCGGTATTGATCATGATTCCCGCATCCCGCGCATTGACCGCGATTCGCGACGCGATCAGCGCGGCCACCGGATCACCGCCATCATAGACCAGCGTGAGCGGAGCGGTGGAACCAACTTCGGTGCGAATTTCCTTCGCAAGGGCGACGTTGGGCGCGGCGGAAAAAACGAAGGCGTAACCGGAGAGCCACTGCGGAAGCAGGCTCGCGGCGGGTTCGCCCTGGCGCTGCAGAAGCACGTTGACGATGGACGCGCGATCGATGGCCAGAGAAATGGCGCGGCGCAGGCGCGGGTCGGAGACTTCCGGGCCGGCGGAGAACTCGACGGCGAGCAGCTCCGCAGGCTGCGAGGCGGCGACGCGAGTATTCGATTGACCTGCGCGGCGCGCAAGGTTCGGCTCGACTTCAATGATGTCCGCGCTGCCCAATTCGAGATCGAGGATTTGCTGTTGCGGGGTGACGCCGAGGCGGACTTCCACGCGATCTGCGAACGGGCGCCCGGTCCAGGCGTCGTCGTTTGCGGCCAGGACGAGCCGCTTCTGCGATTGCCAATCGGAAATGCGAAAGGGGCCAGTGCCAAAGACGGAATCGCCGTTCGCATGAAAGATATACGACTTTCCGGCGGCGAATTCGGCGAGAAGATCCGGACGCGGCGAATCGAACGTAAGAATGATGTGCTGCGCTTCAGCTTTCGCGGACCAGCGGCCGGAGGATTCGGCGTTAAGAGCTGCAGCGGCAGCGTCCGCGGTGAGGGGCGAGCCATCGTGAAACTTCACGCCTTCGCGCAAGACGAATTCCCAACGCATGAAATTAGCGTCGTGCTGCCAAGCGATGGCGAGGGAGGGAACGATTTGGCCGGAATCGTCGAGTGCGACGAGCCTCTCGAAAACTTGCGAAAGGAGCCGGTCCGCCGCGAGCGAGTCCGGCGTGCCTGCAAACCAATCGCGCGGGTTCATGGAATTTACGCGCTCGCGCATTTCGACGCGCAGCGTGCCGCCATAGCGCGGGCGCGAGGATGTATAGGCACACGCAGCAAGTGCGAGCGCGACGGAACTAACGATCGCAAGCCGCGTTGAGCAGATACGCTTCATAAGAATCCGTCTTCAAGTTATGTACCACTGCGCGAGCGCCGAATTTTGGCTCAGGCCACATGCTGATGACCGGTCCATCGAAAGAGACCGGCGAGCCGAGCGGTGCGAACTTATCTCCGGTCCAGCGGAATGCTTGAATTTCATCCGGAGACGCAAAGTCACCCGACATTGCAGCCAGAAGGTATTCATCGGATGTGCAAGCGGAACGAAGACTCGCGATTTCCGAGCCCCACGCCGGTTGCAATTCCATCGTCCGAGGGCCAACGTCCGACTGAATATGAGTCTTTCGGTCGGTGCCGGCGAACACCCATGAGTTGTTGCCATCACTGCTGACTTCAGAGACGGAAAAAAACGTAAGTGCTTTTTCAAGCCGGTCGATGTCTGAGGTCAGCTCGAACGAGTTTTTGCCGGATTGATAATTCGCGGTCAGCCCTAGCCCGGTTGAATTCGTAAACTTCCATTCAGTGGAAGGTTTACAAGAAGTCTTCGACAAATCAGCGACAGAACCGAAGCAACGGGTGCCTGCCACGCCGGCTTGGAAATCAGAGCCGGAGATGGTGATTCGGCCGACGGTGTCGCGGGGGAACCCGTGAAATTCGACCGGAAGGTAGGTTCCCTGCGGTTCCCATCGGCTGTCGCGAAAGCGGAATTTCGAAATTTGATCTCGGGTGAGAACGAGCAACGGCGCCTCGGAATCCGAAGCAACTCCCGCGACAGCAAAATCGAGCATGGGCGCGCGCTGCTGAAAAAGAAACTGACGCCGGAGAGCGAATGCAGGAGCCGGCGCGAGGCCGTTTTCAGCTTCAGGCGCGAACGATTCGATCACGACAGCAGGATTTGCGTCTTTCAAGAACTCCGCAATCCAAAGCCATGAGCGATTGTCATTCGACAGCGAAACCGTAACGGGAGGATTCGATTGGTACGTCGTGACGCGCGCGCCGCGGGAGCTTAGCTCGGATATAAATGCTGCGCGCGACGCAGAGAATTCGGCGGCGCCCATTTGAGAGCTGAGGTCCCGGAATTCGACCCGGTATTCCACCCTGGGATCGAGTTGCGAGGCGACCCGATCGGCGAGGTGACGGGCCGCTTCGACGGCGGCGGAATCCGCATAAGATCCGGCACATGGAACGAGCGAAAGACAAAACGAGCTGCCAACCAGAAAGAACGCATTGATGCGGCGAGAGGGAACTCTGTTGCGATTCACGGCGAGGCAAAAAATGTTAGCACAGCGCGGCGCGCGCGGCCCTTGCCGCAACTCACCGCTTTTCCGGTGTGTTACCTCTCCGCAGCGAAGGAACAATCGCGGCAGCGCCTGCGTATTAAGGTTAGTCTTCATCGCGAGGGCCTCATGAATTCATTCCTCCAGGATATTCGCTACGGGATTCGCACGCTGGCCGCGAAGCCGGCTTTCAGCGCACTGGCCATCGCCACACTCGCGCTCGGCATCGGCGCGAGCGCGGCGATTTTCAGTGTGATGAACGTGTACTTTCTGCGGCCGATCGCGGGCCGCGACAATTCGCGGCTGGTCGTGATCGGATCGCGCCACCGCACCGGGAATCCCAGCTTCATTTCTTATCCCGACTTCAAGGATTATCGCGAGGCGACGAACGGCGTTTCCTCGATGACCGGCTACATCATCTCGTTCGTCGGGCTCACCGCCGATGGCCGCAGCGACCGGCCGGTGACAAACTACGTGCCGAGCAATTTCTTTTCGACGCTGGGCCTTGCGCCCGAGCTCGGCCGATTTTTCCTTTCGGGCGAAGGCGATAACGCCCCCGACGCGCCGGCGGTAGTGCTCGGTTATTCGTACTGGCAGCAGCGGTTTGCCGGGGACCGCAGCGTCATTGGGAGAGGCGTACTGATCAACGGGCGCGCGTTCACGATCGCCGGTGTTGCGCCGAAGGAATTTCGAGGTCCATACATTCTGGTTTCGACAGAGGTGTTTCTGCCAGTCGGAATGTACGACGTGCTCAACGGCGGCTCGCACACGCTCACGACTCGCGATGACAATTCGCTGATTGTGTTGGCGCAGCCGAAGCTGGGAGTGACGCGCGAGCAAATTCGGGCGGAGATGCAAGTGGTGGCGGACCGTCTCGACCGCGAATACTCGACGACGAACAAAGACACCAAGATCGAGATTTACCCGGAGAGGCTGGCGCGGCCGCAAGCGTCCGCGGCATCGGTGAATGTACTGGCGGCAGCGATTTTTCTCGCGATGGTCGGACTTGCGCTGCTGGTGACGTGCGTAAATGTGGCGAACCTGATCCTGGTGCGTGCGTCGGGACGCGCGCGCGAGCTTGCGGTGCGCGTGTCGCTCGGGGCAACTCGCGCCCGGATCATCCGGCAGCTGATTACGGAGAGTTTGCTTCTTTCCTTTTTTGGCGGAATTGCGGGCGGAATCGCCGGATTTTGGCTTTCGCGGGGCATCAGCGCGATCCGGCCGACCGGCTCTATACCGATCTATTTCGATTTCAATTTCGATTGGCACGTGTTTGCGTATCTCGCGCTGATCGCGGGAGCGTGCGGCGTGGTCGTTGGAGTGCTTCCGGCGTGGCGGTCCACTCGCGTAGACCTGAATTCGACGCTGCGCGAAGGCGGGCGATCCGATGGCGGAGCGGGCGGGCGCAGCCGGATGCGAAACGTGTTCGTCGTTGCACAGGTGTCGGCGTCGCTTGTGGTGCTGATCGCGGCCGGGCTTTTTGTGAGAAGCGGAGCGGCACTCGAACGCGCGGACCTGGGATTCGATCCGAAAAACCTGCTGATTGCCTCGAGCGATCCTTCGAGTGTGGCCTATGACGCGCCGCGTACCGATGCATTTTACAGAGCGTTCAAGGAGAGCGTGCTCCGGGTGCCGGGCGTGCAGAGCGCGACGTATTCCTCGACCGTGCCGATGGGCTACAACATCGACGACGCGTACATCTGGAAAGAAGGGCAGGCTCCATCGGAAAGGCACGCGAGCGGAGGCGATTTCAATCGCGTGGACGAAGATTATTTCCGCACGATGCGAATTCCGATCACGCGCGGCCGCGCTTTTACTGCGCAGGACACGAAAGATTCCGCGCGAGTGGCGGTGATCAACCAGAAGCTGGCGGACACACTTTGGCCCGGGCAGGACCCGGTTGGGCATCACTTCCGCTTTCGCAGCGGCAGCGCGCCCGCGGTGGAAGTGGTAGGGGTGGTTCCGACCGGCAAATACAACTGGATTTTCGAAGAAGGCGAGCGGGCGTTTTACGTTCCGCTGACGCAGGACAAGTCGACGCTGCGCGTGCTGCAGATTCGTACTTCGGTGCCGCCGAATTCCATCGCGACGCCGGTGGAAAGTGCTGCGCGACAAGTCGATCCAAGCGTGCCGCTGTTTGACGTGATGACGATGGAGGAATCTCTTGGCGGCGGCAACGGATATTTTCTGGCACGGCTGGCGACGGAATTTTCCGCGTCGCTCGGCGCGCTGTGCCTGCTGCTTGCGGTGGTCGGCGTTTACGGCGTGATCTCTTATGCGGCGGGGCAGCGCACACACGAGATTGGAATTCGCATGGCGCTTGGCGCTGAACCGGGTAGCGTGCTCTGGATGGTTTTGCGGCATGGCCTCGGGCTCGTCGGAGTCGGGCTGGCCGTGGGGCTCGCGGCCTCGTTTGGCATCACGCGATTCATGAGCGGAATCCTCTATCACGTGGGCGCGCTCGATCCGGTGGCATTCACGGCTGTGTCGCTGATCATGTTGGCCGTGGCGATGTTTGCCTGCTATGTGCCGGCGCGGCGCGCGACGCGCGTAGATCCGCTGGTCGCCCTGCGAAGCGAATAATAGCCAACCGCGCAGAAACGCTCCGCGGCCCCATGCAGAGAGCCGCGAAGCGCTTTTTCATTTGTTGCCGACCGCCGGCTGGACGGCTCGCCTCGCTTCGGCTTCAACTCGGAGCGGCGGCTGCGAGTTGCGCTTGACGAGTCGGCTGCGAACCGCCCGCAAGGGAATTTGCCGGCGGAACTCGTTAAGGTTCCTGATGGCTGCTGTTGTGTTTACTCGCCGAGGTTGCGGTCGTGCGCGGAGGGTCGCTATCCGAATCGCTCCCGCCATTCATACCGAAAGTTGATCGCAGCACATCGTTGGCAAAGAAATTCCCGCCGGACGTCGGCACCATGATGATCTGCAGCTTGTCGGAGAGGCGCTCCGCAATGATTTTCTGAATCAGCATGGGATTCGATTTCAGGGCGGCGGCTTCGGAATTCAAGCGTTCGGCGTTGGCTGCGGCGGTGACGCGGATGTTGTTGGCCTCCGCATCGGCCATGAGCTTTTGTTTGTCGGCGTCTGCTGCGGCGGTCACGCGGATGTCGTTCGCGCTGGCATCGGCGAGCAACTTCCGGCGTTCGACTTCGGCTTTGCCATCGATCACTTTCGATTGCGCGGCGGCTTCCGCGTTTTGAATCGTCTCTTCCTTGCGCGCCGCGGCTTCGAGGCGCGCCTGCTCGATCTGCTTTTGTTTGAGCGGGAGCGTGTATTGCATGCTGTCGGATTCGGCCTTGGCCTGGAGGACGCGGACTTGCGCAGCGCCTTCGGCTTGCTTGATCTCGCGCACTTTTTGCGCTTCGGCTTCGAGTTCGGCGATCTTCACTTCCTTCTGCTTGATGTCGGTCTCGAAACCGAGCTGCTCGCTCTGTTGCTCTTTCAGCAGAAGACCTTCGAGCCCCTTCGCGTACTCCTCGGGCAGCTCGATGTCTCGAAGCATGACCTCTTTCACGACGATACCGTCGGCGGCGAGGCGCTTCGTGATTGCGTCGGTAGTACGCTCGCGAAATTCCTCGCGCTTGGCAGTGAACACATCGCGAACGACATATCCGGCGGCGTAATTGCGCAGGATGCTGGCGACGACCGGAGCGACGACTTCACGCTCGACAGGCTGCGGGACATTTTCGTGAATGTAGGCAAGCCTCGAGGGATCGAGGTGGTAGCGAACGGCGATGCCAATTCCCAGCGAAAGGCCTTCGCGCGCCTGCACGTCGAGATATTCGCCGGGCGCTTTGGAATCGTCGACAGCTTCAGTGATGTAGCTATTGTCATGCACATTGAAAAGGGCCACGCGATCGACGAGTGGCGTGACGATGTGCACGCCTGGATAGAGCGTGCCCGGCCGCACTCCCGAAACCTGGCTGATGCGCAACCCGGCAAAGCCGTCGGGGACCAGGAAAATGCTCAGTGCCAGAAGAAAGGCTGCGCACGCCGCTGCCAATAATTTCGCCGCGAGTGCATAGCGCACCGGCCTCGGCGTCCCGGCTGAGGGAGACGTTTGTATAGGGCGGAAGAGCGATTCGCCTGCGGTCTCTGCCGGTTCAGTCTTGCGTTTCAAAAGCCTTTGCAACTGCATCGCGGACCAGACGTCGTATCCGACTACGCCCGCCGCGCTGCCAAACAGCGCCCACCCGACCGCCATGAATAAGAACTTCAGAAACAGCATCGCCTTTCTCCCTTTTCCATTTCACGCCGGCGGTCACTCCCCCTTGCCGCCGCCGGCAATATCTAACGCATGCGCCGCGCAATTGCCGCGACGGGTGCGAGCGCCGGTTGGACGGATCGCACCGCGCGAAGCCTGATCTGCGGCTGTCCGGCGCTGCGCATCAGGTAGAACATTCCGCGCAGCGCGAGCGTCGCCATCAACATCGCGATTCCAAGCGACGCCAGAAAAATTTCGATCACCGCTGTTCCCGCCATCATTGCTTCCATATCCGTTCCCCTTCCGAACTCGGTTTGCGCGCGATCACTGAATGACTTGCGCCGCGCCTTGCGCTCTGGCTGCCGCGACCTGTGTCGAACTGTCCGGATTCGTCATAACGGCTTCCAGCAGCGCTGTGATTTCCGGCGTGCGGTCGGCGGCGATTTCCACGGCGTCGCCTTCTTGCACGCGCTCGAATAAATCCTCTACATCGGAATTGCGCATGCGGATGCAGCCGTGCGACGCCGCGTGGCCGATCGAGGCGGGCTCATTGGTGCCGTGAATTCCGTAGCCAGGCGTATCGAGTCCAATCCAACGCGGACCCAGCGGATTATCGGCACCAGCCACAATCACTTTTCCGGGGTGGTAGTAGGTCGGGTCGCTCACGCGCTGCGCGATGCGATAGCTGCCAGAGGGGCTTGGCGTGGCAGTCGCTCCCGTCGCGACGCGGTAAATCTTCACCACGCGGTCGTCTTCCATCAGGATCAAGCGCTTATCAGGGACGCTGACCACGATCCGTCGCGCCGGCCGCGGCTTGGTGATCTTCACGTGGACGACTGCGGGGATCGTCTCTACGGGCTGGAGCCTCGCGTTTGCTATCGCAATGTTCGCGGCCGGGAGCCGCTCGGTGGAAGTGGGGTGAGCCGCCAGAACGATGAATCCCGCGAGCGCCGCGTGGAGCCCCGCCACCGCCATTCCCAGACCGCCCTCGGATTCGCGCCGCATCGCCGCCTCCCAGTCCGCCGCCGTACGCGGAACGAAAAAGCAGGTTTTCGGCCTTTCGGCCGTGCGTTGAAAGCAGAGGGTTTACTGGCGAGGGCCGGCGGAAATCTCGTGGTGAGCCATACACGATGTGTCGGACGACACGCGCTCTGCGCGGCAAATGGGCCGGTTCACGGCCGCTTAGGCGGGCGACGCGTATAATCACGAAGAGAGGTTTGCGAGATGGCGGCGCGCGGCAGCGGCGGGCTCAGGATCGGCAGCGTTTTCGGGATTTCGATCTACGTCCACCCGAGCTGGCTGATCATTTTTATCCTGATCACGACTACGCTGGTGGCGCAGTTTTCGCAGGCTCACCCGCACTGGACAGCGGCGCAGCATTGGGCGCTGGCGATCATCACCAGCATCCTCTTTTTCGGCTCGGTGCTATTCCACGAACTCTCCCACAGCATCGTCGCGCGGCATTACAAGATTCCGGTCGCCAGCATCACGCTCTTTGTTTTCGGCGGATTGGCGCAAATCTCGCGAGAACCCGAGAGCGCAAGCCAGGAATTCCTGATTGCCTTCGCGGGGCCCCTATCGAGCTATGTTCTTGCCGCGGCGTTTTACGGATTGATGTTGGCGGCGCCACACAATGAAATGGTGACGGCGCTGGCAGGATGGCTCGCGGTGATTAACTTCAGCCTCGCTACTTTCAATCTGGTGCCTGGTTTTCCGCTCGACGGCGGCCGCGTGCTGCGCGCCGCGGCGTGGGGTGTGACCCGCGATTTCGCAAAAGCCACGCGCATTGCCTCCGGCGCGGGCCGGCTAATCGCTTACGCTATGATCCTCTACGGCGCGTGGGACGCCTTTCACGGCAATTGGGTGGGCGGGATCTGGACGGCTTTTATCGGCTGGTTTCTGCTGAGCGCCGCGCAGGAAAGCTACGGACAAATCGCCGTCCGGCAGGCGCTGATGGGCCTGCGCGCGTCCGATGTGATGTCGCTCGATTTGCCGGCGGTGCCGCGCGACATTTCGCTCGAAGATTACGGCCAGGAGGTTTTACGCACGGGCCGCCGCTGCCATCTGGTGGTGACGCAGGGCACTCTCAATGGGCTGATGACCGTACACATGTTGAATAAATTTCCGCGCGACGAGTGGGCGTCCAATTCCGTGCAGGCCGCGATGCTGCCGCTGGCGCGGATGAGCTGGGCGGCGCCTGATGAGCCAGTGCTAAAAATTCTGGAGCGGATGCGCGCTGAAGACGTGAATCAGATGCCCGTGCTGCAAAAAGAGCCTTCGCCGCACGTAGTGGGCATGGTGACGCGCGAAAACATCCTGCATGTGATTCAAACGCGGACGGAGCTGGGTTCGCTGACGCACGCGTGAATCTTCACCGCGATTCCTGCGTGGCTGCGGCGCTTTCCCAATCGAGCATCTGCAATTCCACGGCATCGCCCGGAAGGAGTTCGTTCTTGCCCGCCGGCACGAACGCGAGCGCATTTGCCTCGGCCGCCGTGCGCACCAGCGCCGAACATTGATTTTCGAGAGGCGTGACTTCGAGACCCGCTTCGCCAAGTGTCGCGCGCGCGAAAACCGCGTACTCCATTCCCGCGCGGCCGTGAATGCGGCCCGCCAACTTCCCCGTCATTCGTGGAGCGGCTGCATCTCTGCGGCCAGCCATTTTTCGGACGGCTGCGCGCACAAACACGTGCCAGCAGACGAACGCCGCGGCGGGGTTTCCGGGCAATACGAACACCGGCGTTTCGCCCCACATCGCAAATCCCATCGGGCGGCCTGGACGCATGGCCACATGGCGGAATGCGAACTTCGCGCCGAGTTCTTCGAGCGCGCCCTTTACATAATCACGCTCGCCGCGCGATGCGCCTCCGGTGGTCAATAAAACGTCCGATCCGCGTTTCGCGGCGCGCAGCATCATCTTTAACTTCGCAGGACGGTCCGGAGCGACACCGGCGAAGCGCGCATCTGCGCCCGATTCGGCGGCCAACGAAAGCAGCAGCGGCGCGTTGCTGTTTCGGATTTGCCCGTGGCTAGGCCGGACGCTGATCTCGACGAGTTCATTTCCCGTCGCCAGGATCGTTACGCGCGGCCGACGGTAAACGCGGAGCTTCGATTTTCCGGCGAATGCCAGCAGCGAGATTTGCCCTGCGCGCAGCAACTGTCCGCGAGCGATGATGCGCTCGCCGCGGCGCATGTCTTCTCCCGCAGGAAACACGCTGTCGCCCTGCGCAGAGCGTTCCGCGATGATGACGGCGCCTTCCGCTTGGCGCACGCGCTCGATCGGAATTACGGCGTCGGCGCCAATGGGCAAGGGTGCGCCGGTCGAAATCGCGATCGCCGTGCCTGGAGCGAGCTGCGCTTCACCGCGTTCGGCATAAGCAGCGCCGGTGATTTGCATTCTCAGAGGCGAAGCAGATGAAGCGCGCTGAGTATCCGCCGCGCGCACGGCGAATCCATCCATCGCCGAGCGCGCGAAAGGCACAAGCTCTTCCTTCGAGACGATGTCTTCCGCGGAAACACGCCCGAGCGCATCGGCGAGCGCCACCGTTTCGGCTGACTTTGGGCGGACCTCGGCGATTATTCGCGCAAGCGCTTGCTCGATGGTCAGCGTGGGCCGATTATATTTGTCGTCGCGTATCCGCACGTGCCGAAGCTATCTCAACTCGAGGGATTTGTCCTGGCCGGGGGCATGAGTTCGCGAATGGGAACGAACAAAGCGCTCGTCGAGCTCGGTTCGCTGACCCTGCTCGCGCGGGCGGTCGAGCTGATCGAACCAGTCGCCTCGCCCGTCACGATCGTCGGTATGAACAAGTCCCAGCATGTCCTTCATGTCGCTTCAATTCGCGACCGCGAGCCGGGTTGCGGGCCGCTCGGAGGAATCGTCACTGCGCTTGCGATTGCAAGCAAAGAATGGGCGCTGGTATTGGCTTGCGACATGCCTTACGTCACGGTCGAATTCCTGCAACTCCTGAGCCGCCGCTGCGCTTCGGCTTCGCCTGAAACCCAAGCGGTCGTACCGGAAACCTCTCGTGGGCTTGAGCCGCTGTGCGCGATTTATCGTGCAAGCGCCTCCAAAGTGTTAGAGGCTTCGCTCGCTGGAAGAAAACTCAAACTGACGGACGTTGTTGCGACGCTCCGCGTCGATCGCGTCGTCGAGTCAGACTGGCTCGCGTTTTCTGCTGACGGAAAGCTTTTCACCAACATCAACCGGCCTGAAGATCTCGCCGCCGCTCGCCAAGTGTTCGAACGCTGAATCCGCCTCAACTCGCGGCCAGAACTCGCTCTTCGCCTGAATAGATGACGAAGCGTTTGCCGCGCAGGAAGCCGACAAGTGTCTGTCCGGAGCGGCGCGCGAGCTGCACGGCGAGGCTGGACGGGGCGGAAACGCACGCTACTACCGGAATTCCCGCGACGACGGCTTTCTGCACGATCTCAAAGCCGCCGCGGCCGCTGGCAAGCACGGCACAATTTGAAAGAGGAAGCCGCCGCTGGAGCACAGCCCAGCCGATGACCTTGTCCACGGCGTTGTGGCGGCCGATGTCTTCGCGGAGGACAATCAACTTGCCTTCGGCGGTGAAAAGCGCCGCCGCGTGAAGTCCGCCGGTGCGTCCGAAGACGGCCTGCTCGGATTTGGCGCGATCGGGCAGAGAGCAAAGGACGCCCGCGGAAATGCGGAAACCCTCGGCGGGCAATTTTTTGGCGCGCGCGCGGACCTGGTCGATGGAAGCTTTCCCGCAGACTCCGCAGGCGGAATTCGCAGCGAAATTGCGGCGCGCGCGGGAGAGATGCGATCCGGCCCCGCGGGCGAGCACAACTCTCACCGCATTTTGCGCGCCGGGGATTTCGGCGATCGAGGCGATCTGCTCGGCCGATTCGACGATGCCTTCGGCGAAGACGAAGCCGGCCGCGAGTTCGGCATCGTGGCCCGGAGTGCGCATCGTGACGCTGAGCGGCCGGCGGCCGATGCGAATTTCGAGCGGCTCTTCGCCCGCGAGGCAATCCTCGACGCGGCGCACGCTGCCGTCGTTCCACTCGACGACTTGCGTCAGCTCTTCGCTTCTCTTTTTTGACGTCATCAGCGGATTCGCACTGGCGAGAATTTCGAGCGACTGGTGGTTCGCGAGCGCAGCCCGGCCACGAGCATCATCCGCCGCGGGTGTGCATCTCCAGATGCGGATCTTCTTTCAGCTTGTCTATCGAAACGAGCGCGCCGCGCGAAGGCTGCGCGAGGCGCTCTTCCGCGCCGCGATCTGCGCGCGCGGACCAGATGCGCGAAATCTCCGCTGCAATTTCCACGCGCGATGCTCCACCGCGTAGCAGGCCGCGCAAATCGGTGCCGGTGTTTGCGTACAGGCACAGAAACCACATTCCGTCCGCAGTCAGACGGCTGCGGTCGCAGCTCCGGCAGAAGGGTTCGGTGGTGGAGGCGATGATGCCGAAGACTGTTCCGTCTGGAAGTTGAAATCGCTCTGCCGGAGCGCTGGAGTTTTCGCGGAGCGGCTCGATTTGGCCGAAATGCGCAGCGAGCGATTCGAGCATCTCGCGCCGCGAGACGACCTGAGCGCGCGTCCATTCAGTTGCGCCGCCGACGTCCATGTATTCGATGAAGCGTACCTCGGCGCATTGGGCGCGGCCGAACTCGATGAGCGCGGCGAGCTCGTCATCGTTGAATCCGCGAATCACGACGGCGTCAATCTTTGTGCCGCGAAATCCGGCGCGTTGTGCGGCTTCGATACCTGCGATCACTTGACCGTGCGCATCGCGCCGCGTGAGTGCGTGGAACCGGCCGGGATTCAGCGTATCGAGGCTGACAGTGACGCGATGGAGACCGGAGCGCCACAATTCCTCGGCCTCTTCCGCGAGACGCGTTCCGTTGGTCGTAAGCGCTATGTCGCGTAGCTTGGGATTCGCGGCGAGCATCGCAACGAGGCGGGAAAGATCGCGGCGGAGGAGCGGTTCGCCGCCGGTCAGCCGGACGCGATCCACGCCGAGCGAGGTGAAAATGTCCACCAGGCGGGCGATTTCCTCGAAGCTGAGCAACTCTTCGCGCGGCAGCCAGGCATAGTCCTCGTTGGGCATGCAATAGCGGCAGCGGATGTTGCAGCGGTCGGTGACCGAGACGCGCAGATTGCGGAGGGGGCGGCTGAGACGGTCCACTTGGGGATCGATTTGTCCCGCTTCTCGCACATAGCCATCTTATTTCGCCGGAGGCAACTGTGCAATCGCACGTCTGCATTTACTTCAGATTGCCCGCAGACATCGGTCGCTAGGCTTCATCCTGATATTGGGCTTTGAGCTTGGCGATCACCGCAGGGTCGGCGAGCGTGGTTACGTCGCCAAGCACGCGGCCTTCGGCGACATCGCGCAAGAGGCGGCGCATGATTTTAGCGCTGCGCGTCTTGGGAAGCTCAGAGGTGAAGAAAATATCGTCGGGGCGGGCGATCGACCCGATTTTCTTGGCGACATGCTGCCGCAACTCTTCCTTTAGCGCTTCGCTTGCGGTCGCCGTCTCTCGTAGCGTGACAAAGGCCGAAATCCCTTGCCCTTTTAATTCGTGGGTGCGGCCGATGACGGCGGCCTCGGCTACGGCTGGATGATCGACGAGCGCGCTCTCGACTTCGTAGGTGGAAATGCGGTGGCCGGCGACGTTCATCACGTCGTCCACGCGGCCAAGCAGCCACAAGTAACCATCTTCGTCGATCTTGCAGCCGTCCCCGGTGAAATAGAGCCCGGGATAGCGCGACCAGTACTGTTCGACGTAACGTTTGTCGTCGCCATAGATGGTGCGCAACATCGATGGCCACGGCTTGATGATGATCAGATAGCCGCCCGCTCCGGGGCCGACCTCATTTCCCTGCGCGTCCACAACTTTCGCTTCGATGCCGGGGAAAGGTCGCGTGGCAGAGCCGGGCTTGGTCGCAACAATTCCCGGCAGCGGCGTGATGAGGATGGAGCCGGTCTCAGTCTGCCACCAGGTATCGACGATGGGGCAGCGTTCGCGGCCAATGTTCACGTGATACCACATCCACGCTTCCGGATTGATGGGCTCACCGACTGTGCCGAGCAAACGCAATGAAGAAAGATCGTATTTCTTCGGCCATTCAGCGCCCCAGCGCATGAAAGTGCGAATGGCGGTCGGCGCGGTGTAGAGAATGTTGACGCCGTATTTATCCACGATCGACCAGAAGCGGCCGCGATCGGGAAAATCCGGAGTGCCTTCGTAGAGAAGCGAAGTGCAGCCGTTGGCGAGCGGGCCATAAACAATGTACGAGTGGCCAGTGACCCAGCCGATGTCCGCGGTACACCAGTACATGTCGTCTTCGCGGATATCAAAAATGTAGCGATGCGTGGTGGCGGCGCCGGTGAGGTAGCCGCCAGTGGTGTGCATGATGCCTTTGGGCTTTCCGGTTGAGCCGCTGGTATAGAGGATAAAGAGCATGTCCTCAGCGTCCATCGGCTCGGCAGGGCACTTGTCAGAGGCTTCGGCAATGGCATCGTGCCACCAGATATCGCGCGTAGGATACATCGGCGCCTTCGCCGCGGGCGAATGCTGTGCTACGCGCTCGACGACAATCACCTTTTCGATCGTCGGGGTTTCCTTTAACGCCTCGTCCACACTGGCTTTCAACGTAACCACACTGCCGCGGCGCCACGCACCGTCAGCAGTGACGAGAACCTTCGCTTTCGCGTCGTTGATGCGCTCGCGCAGGGCTTCCGCGGAAAAGCCGCCGAAAACGACGCTGTGAGGCGCGCCGATTTTGGCGCAAGCAAGCATGGAGATCGGAAGCTCGGGAATCATGCCCATGTAGAGCGCGACGCGATCGCCTTTTTTTACGCCGATCGATTTCAGGACGTTGGCGAAGCGATTGACCTCGCGCTCAAGCATGCCGAATGTCAATACGCGGGAATCGCCCGGCTCGCCTTCCCAGACGATCGCGGCCTTGTTGCGCCGGTCAGACGCCGCATGGCGATCGACGCAGTTGTACGCGAGATTCAGCTTGCCGCCGATGAACCATTTCGCGTGCGGCGGATTCCACTCCAGGACTTTCTTCCAGGGCTCAAACCAGGTCAGCCGCTTCGCTTCCGCCGCCCAAAATGCCTCCGGGTCGCGGGCAGCGCGCTCGTAGATTTCCGGATCGTTGGCGAAGGCGCCCTTGCGGAATTCCTCGGACGGAGGAAACTTGCGCTTTTCTTCGAGCAGGGCTGCGAGTTGCTCTTGTTCGGGCTTGGACATGATCGGGTTCCGGGCGGCATAGCTGCCGCGAAGTGCGAAAAGCATGTGCGACACCGAGAGGAAATGTCAATAAACAGAAGATGAAAATCGGGCGTCTCTCCCTCGGCCGGAGCACACTCTCCTCAAAAAGCTCTTCGACAGCAGACCGACGCGCAGCAAACAATCCGGCGTGACCATTTGGGGGAAGGTTCGTCTATATGTATCATGGCCATATATGGAGGCCATATAGATGGTGCAAGCGGAACTGAAAAAGGGCACAGCCGAAGTTTTGATCTTGTCGTTGCTTGAGCAGCGCGCACGCCACGGCTATGAAATCGCGAAGCTGATCGAGCAGCAGTCCGAAGGCGTGCTGGAATTTCACGTCGCCTCGCTGTACCCGATGCTTTACCGCCTGGAACGCCGCGGACTGATCGAAGGGCGATGGCTCGAAAAGCCGGGGCAGCGCAGGCGAAGATTTTACCGGCTCACTGCGGCAGGACGGCGGGCATTGCCGGAGCAGCGCAAATCCTGGCGGGAATTCATACGGGCGGTCGAAGCAGTGGCACGAGTCGAAAATGCCTGATTGGAAACAATACGTGCGGAAGCGGCTCCCAGAATTGCGGGTGAGCCCTGCGCGGGAGCGGGAAATCGTCGAGGAACTCGCGCAGCAGCTTGAACAGCGATTCGCGGATGAGCTCGCGCGAGGGTCTTCCGCACGGGCAGCAGGGGAAGCTGCAAAGGCGCAATTCGCGGATTGGGCAAATCTGGCCGCCGAAATCCGAAGGGCGGAGCGGCCATTGGCGGAACAGGCCACGCAGCGAATGCCGGAGTCCGTGCGGTCGGCGATTTCGGAAGACGGAGTGAGATCGCGG